>JABEVI010000262.1 GCA_013044085.1 Steroidobacteraceae bacterium | reverse complement strand
TAGACCGGACGAGCTGACGAAAGTTCGCATATCTTTGCACTTGGCGCGGCTCGAGTGTGAACGGGTGCACAGGAAGCGATTCTAGCAGCGGCCGGCCGCGGCGCCGGCGGCACTGGCGAGAATTCGGTCGATCAACACGGCCAGCTCCGGCGCCGGCGGCGGCGTCGAACCGAGACAATAGGCGTGAATTTGCTCATCCGACGCCTCGAGCAGACGTCGGAAGGCGTCCTGGTCGGTGCGCGATGCGCTGCGAAACTCCCGTTCCAGGTAGCCGCGCAACAGTTCGTCGAGTTCCCGCATACCCCGCCGGCAGCGCCAAAGCAGCCGGCCGAGCTCACGCTCATCGAGGTCGACCATCGGCCGCATCCATTCAGTAACGGCGATGCGCCATCATCTGTTTCAGTTCACCGATCGCACGGGCCGGATTCAAATCCTTCGGGCACGCCTCCGTGCAATTCATGATCGTGTGGCAGCGATACAGGCGGAACGGGTCCTCGAGCTGGTCGAGCCGCTCGCCGGTCGCCTCGTCCCGGCTGTCGACGATCCAGCGATAGGCGGCGAGCAAGGCCGCGGGCCCAAGGTAGCGGTCACTGTTCCACCAGTAGCTCGGACAACTCGTCGAGCAGCAGGCGCAGAGTATGCAGGCGGAGGGACGGTCGAGCTTTTCCTGCTCCGATTTCGACTGCAGCCGTTCACTATCCGGGGGCGCCGGCGTGCGTGTCTGCAGCCACGGCTTGATCGAGGCATACTGGGCGTAGAAGTCGGTCAGATCGGCGACCAGGTCCTTGATCACCGGCATGTGCGGCAGCGGGTAGATCCTGACCTCGCCCTTGATGTCCGCACACGCGCTGATGCACGCCAGTCCGTTGCGTCCATCGATGTTCATGGCGCAGGAGCCACAAATCCCCTCGCGGCAGGAGCGACGGAACGTGAGCGTCGGATCGATCTCGTTCTTTATCTTGATCAGCGCGTCGAGCACCATCGGACCACACTGGTCCATGTCGATCTCGTAGGTGTCGAGCCGCGGATTCTCGGCTGAATCCGGATCGAAGCGGTAGATCTTGAAGACGCGCACGTGCGTCGCGCCGTCCGGCGCCTTGAATACCCGCCCGTCCTTGCGGACCTTGGAATTGGCGGGCAGCGAGAACTCGGCCATCGATCCGTCTCCTCAGTAGGTCCGCGCCTTCGGCGGGATCGTTTCGACATCGTTGGTGAGCGTGTTCAGATGAACCGGTCGGTAGCCGAAACGGGTGGCGCCCTTCGCATCGACCCAGCACAGACTGTGCTTCAGCCAGTTCTGGTCGTCGCGCGCCGGGAAGTCCTCGCGTGCGTGCGCGCCGCGACTCTCGGTGCGGTTGGCCGCCGAATGCATGGTCGCCACCGCCTGGCCGAGGAGGTTGGCAAGTTCCAGCGTCTCGACCAGATCGGTGTTCCAGACGAGCGAGCGATCCGAGATCTTGACATCGCCGAAGGAATCGAACACCTCGGCGAGACGCCGTTTGCCCTCATCCAGCGACTCTCCGGTGCGAAAGACCGCCGCATCGCGCTGCATCGTACGCTGCATCGCGATCCGGATCTCGGCGGTGGCGAGCGAACCCTTGGCGTTGCGCAACCGGTCGAGCCGCTCGATGGCCGGATCGGCCGCATCGGCCGCCAACGGCCGGTGGGCCGCGCCCGGCTTGAGCGTACGCGCGCAATGCAGGCCGGCGGCGCGACCGAAGACGACCAGGTCGAGCAGCGAGTTCGAGCCGAGCCGGTTCGCGCCGTGCACCGACACGCAAGCGGCCTCGCCGACCGCCATCAATCCAGGCACGACCTCGTCGCCGCCGGCGGCGCCAAGGCGCATCACCTCGCCGTTGACGTTGCAGGGGATACCGCCCATGTTGTAGTGGAGCGTCGGCAGCACCGGGATCGGCTCCTTGTTGACGTCGACGCCGGCGAAGATGCGCGCCGTCTCGGCGATGCCCGGCAACCGCTCCTTGATCACCTCGGGTCCGAGGTGTTCGAGGTGCAGGTGGATGTGATCCTTGTGCGCACCGACCCCGCGGCCTTCGCGGATCTCGATCGTCATGGAACGGCTGACGACGTCGCGCGAGGCGAGGTCCTTGGCATTCGGCGCATAGCGCTCCATGAAGCGCTCGCCCGCCGCGTTCGTCAGGTAACCACCCTCGCCGCGCGAGCCCTCGGTGATCAGGCAGCCGGCGCCGTAGATTCCGGTCGGATGGAACTGGGCGAATTCCATGTCCTGAAGCGGCAGCCCGGCGCGCAACACCATGCCGCCGCCGTCGCCGGTGCAGGTGTGCGCCGAGGTGCACGAGAACCACGCGCGCCCGTAACCGCCGGTCGCGAGGATCACCCGTTGCGCGCTGAAGCGGTGCAATGTGCCCTCGGCCAGGTCGAGCGCGAGGACGCCGCGGCATTCGCCGTTCTCCATCAAAAGATCGAGCGCGAAGTACTCGATGAAGAACGTCGCCGAATGCTTCAGGGACTGCTGATACAGCGTATGCAACATGGCGTGACCGGTGCGATCGGCCGCCGCGCAGGTGCGTTGTGCGACACCTTTTCCATAGTGGGTCGTCATGCCGCCGAAGGGTCGCTGGTAGATGCGCCCGCCCTCGGTGCGCGAGAACGGCACGCCGTAGTGCTCCAATTCGATCACCGCGGCCGGTGCCTCCTTGCACATCATTTCGATCGCGTCCTGGTCGCCAAGCCAGTCCGAACCCTTGACGGTGTCATACATGTGCCAGCGCCAGTCATCCTCGCCCATGTTGGCGAGCGCGGCGGAGATTCCGCCCTGGGCCGCGACCGTGTGGCTGCGGGTCGGAAACACCTTGCTCAGACAAGCGGTGCGCAGGCCCGCTTCGGCGAGGCCCAAGGTCGCGCGCAGCCCCGCGCCGCCGGCGCCGACGACGACGACATCGTAGCTGTGGTCCGTGAATTTGTAGTCCGTCATGACACCAGGGTTCCCATCGTCAGGCGCAAAATGGCGAAGATTCCGGCTCCGCCGACGAGCACATGCATGAATTTCAATCCGATCAAGCTGAGGAGTTTCGCCGCCCGTCCGTGCACGTAGTCCTCGACCACGACCGTCGTGCCGAGATACGAATGATAAGTGAGCGTGCCAGTGCACAGCGCCGCGAGAAAGCCCTCGAGCGGTCGCGACAACCAGTCGTGCACGGCCGCATAGCCGAGATTCGGCAGCGTCAGAATCGAGATCAGCAACCACGAGGCGAGCGGCACCAGCGCGAGCGCGCTCAGGCGCTGCGCCCACCAATGGCCGGTGCCGTCCTTGGCGGACCCGAGGCCCGTCACCCGCCCGAGCGGGCTGCGCATGCCGACACGAGGCGACTCATCCATGGCTCGATCCTCCGAAGTGTGCGGCCAGCACGAGCGCGATGGCGGTCAGCACGAGCGCGCCGGCGACCACCAACCAGCCGCTGGCGTGACGATCACGGCGCTCGAAGCCGAAGCCGACATCCCAGGCGAGATGGCGGACGCCGTTCAGCAGGTGGTAGAAGAACGCGAACACCAAGGCCATCGCGATCAGCCATCCGAACGCTCCGCCGTACAGGCGCATCAGCGCCGCGTAGTCCTGCGCACCGCCGGCCACGGCGATGAACCAGGCGACCAGGCCGACGAGGCCGATCGACAATGCCACCCCGGTCAGCCGATGAAGTATCGACAGGGTATTGCTGATCTGCCAGCGGTAGACCTGCAGATGCGGAGACAATGGCCGTGCGCGTGCGGGCATGTTCGGTCCTCGGGGCGGTTAGAAATCGATGCAACGGCCGCGAAGCTCCCAGTCGCCGAAGCGCGTCGGCTCCGGACCTTCACGACCGCCGATCTCGACCGGCGCAGCCGCCGCGGGCGCAGCCGCTACGGGCGCCGTCTCGACGGACGATCGCTCCTCGGGCGGCGGTTGCTGTTCCTTCAGGATCACGGCATGAATTTTGCCATATCCGCGGCCATACCGCGCGACTCCCGGCGCAGGCGCCCACACGGACTTGACTTCGGTGCGGCACTAGCCGCTTATGCGGCCCATGGCGTCGCTTTCAGGACGATTGACTCATATTGGCTTGCTGCGTTTCAGTGGCCCGGACGCGGCCACGTTCCTCCAGGGACAGCTGACCAACGACACGCGAGGGCTCGGCGCGGGACGCGCCCTGCTCGCCGCGCAGACGAGCCCTCAAGGCCGGGTGCTGGCGCTGCTCACGCTGCTGCCGCACTCGAGCGGCATTATCGCGATCCTGCCGCGCGAACTCGTGGCGCCGAGCGCCGCGCGTCTCGGCAAGTACCTGCTGCGGGCGAAGGCGCGCATCGAAATCCTCGAGGAACCGTGGTCGGTCGCCGGAGAACATGGCGAGGAACGGCTGCGCGCGGCGGGCGTGCCGATCCCGGCGGCGCCGGGTGGCTACGTCGAAGCCGAGGGCCTCGCCATCGGTCGCGTGCTCGGCGACCCGGGACGATTCTGGATCCTCGCGCAGTCCGGGCGGCTCGCCGAACTCGGCCTCGCCGGCAATCCAGCCGAGCAGGCGCGCCGCGAACACGACTGGCGGCTCGCGGACGTGCGCGCCGGAATCCCGCAGGTCTATGCCGCCACCTGCGAACTGTTCGTCCCGCAGATGCTGAACCTCGATCGGCTCGACGCGATCAGCTTCACCAAAGGCTGCTACACGGGTCAGGAGATCGTCGCGCGCACCCAGCATCTCGGCCGGATCAAACGCCGGCTGCTGCGCGTCGCGCTGGCGCAAGACGTGCCGGCGGACGCCGTGCGCCTCGGGGGCCCGATCCGCCTCATCGATGGACGCAGCGGCCGGCTCACCGACGTGCAGCCGGTCGACGACGGCTTCGAGGGACTCGCGGTGGTCGCGCTCGAGCCGGCGGATGCGGCGACCGAGGATGAGGCGCCGCTCGCCCGCGAGCTGCCGCTGCCGTACGCGCTCGGCGCGCCCGCCTAGCCGCCTCAGAGGTCGACGATCTCGACATCCGCGGCCGACAGCGGCTCGCCGAGGAAGCGGCTGCCGATGCGCGCAAAGCGTGCCGCGCCATCGGTCGCGAGCCAGCGCACGCTGCCCGCCCCCCGCGTACACGGCCCCGCGCCGAGCAGCGCTGCGACCGCCGCCGCGGTCGTCGCCGCCGAATCGACGATGCGCACGGCAGGCGGCAGAGCCGCCGCGATCGCCGTCGCGAGCAACGGGAAGTGCGTGCAGCCGAGTACCAGCGTATCCGGCATCTGCGGCCCGGCAAACATCCCATCGAGATAGCGGTGCGCGACGGCCTCGGCAATCGGATCCTCGGTCCAGCCCTCCTCGGCAATTGCGACGAACAAGGAACAGGCGCGCGCGATCACCCGCACGTTCGCATCCAGGCGGTGGATCGCCTGCTGGTAGGCGCCGCCGGCGATCGTGCCTTCGGTGCCGATCACCGCAATGTGCCGCGCGCGCGAGGCCGCGACCGCTGCGGCGGCGCCGGGCTCGATGACACCGACGACCGGCATGTGCGGATACTCGCGCCGCAACTCATTGAGCGCCGATGCCGAGGCGGTGTTGCAGGCGACGACCAGGCAGCCGATGCCGCGCGCGCGCAGCGCCGCCGCGCACTGCGAGGAGTAGCGCGCGACGGTCGCGGCGCTCTTGGTACCGTACGGCAGGCGCGCCGTGTCGCCGAGATAGATGAAGTCGGCGGAAGGCAGCGCGCCGCGCAGGGCGCGCAGCACCGTCAGGCCGCCGACCCCGGAATCGAACACGCCGATCGGCGCCGCGTCCGTGCGCATCGCGCCTTCAGTTCTCCGGACGCATGTGCGGGAACAGCAGCACGTCGCGAATCGAGGCCGAATCGGTGAAGAACATCACCAGCCGGTCGATGCCGACACCGAGACCGCCGGCCGGCGGCATGCCGTATTCCAGCGCACGCACGTAATCCGCGTCGTAGTACATCGCCTCCTCATCGCCGGCGCTCTTGCGCTCGGCCTGTTCCCGGAAGCGCTGCGCCTGATCCTCCGCATCGTTCAGCTCCGAGAAGCCGTTGGCATACTCGCGCCCGCCGATGAACAGCTCGAACCGATCGGTGATGAACGGGTCCGTATCGTTGCGGCGCGCGAGCGGCGAGACCTCGGCCGGGTACGCATACGCGAAGGTCGGCTGGATCAGGGTGTGCTCGCCGGTCTTCTCGAAGATCCCGATCTGCAGCTTGCCCGCGCCGTCGCCCTCGGTGTAGGCGACGTTCAGGCGGTCGCAGACGCGGCGCAGGGTGGCTATGTCACGCAGCTGGCGCGGATCGAGGTCCGGATTGCCCGCGAGCAGGATCTGCTCGATCGTCAAGCGCTCGAACGAACCGCCGAGATCGTAATCGCGCCCCTGGTAGGTGATCTTGCGCGAGCCGTACAACGTGTCGGCGATGCCGTGGAACATGCGCTCGACGATCGCCATGATGTCGGCGCAATCCGCGTATGCCTGGTAGAGCTCGAGCATCGTGAACTCGGGGTTGTGCTGCGTCGACAGCCCCTCGTTGCGGAAGTTGCGGTTGATCTCGTAGACACGCTCGAAGCCGCCGACCGTGAGCCGCTTCAAGTACAGCTCCGGCGCGATCCGCAGGTACATGTCCATGTCGAGCGCGTTGTGGTGGGTCTTGAAGGGCCGTGCCGCCGCGCCGCCGGGAATCGACTGCAACATGGGCGTCTCGACCTCGAGAAACCCCGCCGCATCGAGCAGGTCGCGCAGATAGCGCACGATCCGCGAGCGCATCTCGAAGACGCGGCGGCTGTCCTTGTTGACGATCAAGTCCACGTAGCGCCGGCGGTAACGCAGCTCGGTGTCGGCGATACCATGCCACTTGTCCGGCAGCGGGCGAAGGCTCTTGGTGAGCAGCCGCAGGCTGGCGACGCGCACCGACAATTCGCCCGTCTTGGTACGGAACAGCGTGCCCTCGGCGCCGATCAGGTCACCGACATCCCAGCCGCGAAAATCCTCGTAGGTCTCGCCGAGCACCTGTTGCTGCAGGAACAGCTGGATCGCCCCGCTCGCATCCTCGAGGCGCGCGAAACTCGCCTTGCCCATGACCCGCTTGGCCATCATCCGGCCGGCGACGCGGACCGCGATGGGCTCATTTTCGAGCGCCTCGGTGGAGCGCGCACCGTAGGTGTCGATCAGATCCTGGGCGAGCGCGTTGCGCCGAAAATCGTTCGGAAACGCCCCGCCCCGCTGGCGCAGGCGCGCGAGTTTCGCCCGCCGTTCGGCGATCAGCCGGTTCTCGTCGCCTGGATCCTGTTCGCGGCTGTGCTCGTGATCGTTTTCGCTCATAGTCCCTGCTTCAGGCTGGCCTGCAGAAATTCGTCCAACGCCCCGTCCAGCACCGCGGTCGTATTGCCGATTTCGACACCGGTGCGCAAATCCTTGATGCGTGACTGGTCGAGCACGTAGCTGCGGATCTGATTTCCCCAGCTGACGTCGGACTTCGAATCCTCGAGCACCTTCGCCGCGGCGTTGCGCTTGTTGAATTCGAACTCGTAGAGCTTCGCCTTGAGCATCTTCATGGCGGTGGAGCGGTTCTTGTGCTGGCTGCGCTCGCTCTGGCAGGCGACGACGATGCCGGTCGGCGTGTGCGTGATGCGCACCGCCGACTCGGTCTTGTTGACGTGCTGCCCGCCCGCGCCGCTCGAGCGATAGACGTCGGTGCGCAGATCCGCAGGATTGATCTCGATGTCGATGTCATCGTCCACCTCGGGCGAGACGAACACCGAGGCGAAGGAGGTGTGCCGGCGGTTGCCGGAGTCGAACGGCGACTTGCGCACCAGACGGTGCACGCCGGTCTCCGTGCGCAGCCAGCCGTAGGCGTAATCGCCGCTCATGCTGATCGTCGCGCCCTTGATGCCGGCGACCTCGCCGTCGCTCTGGTCGATGATCTCGGTGCGTATGCCGTGCGCATCGGCCCACTTCAGGTACATGCGCAGCAACATCGCCGCCCAGTCCTGCGCCTCGGTGCCGCCCGCGCCGGCCTGGATGTCCAGATAGGCGTTGTGCGAGTCCATCTTGCCGGGGAACATGCGCTGGAATTCCAGGCGTTCGACCTCGGCGTTCGAGCGCATGAGGTCGGCCTCGATGCCGGCGGCCGCGCCGAGATCCTCTTCCGCGGCGGCCAGATCGAGCAGTTGCGCGGCCTCGTCGAGACCGCCGCTCAGCCGGTCGAGACCGCCGACGACTTCCTCGAGCCGGGCCCGCTCGCGGCCGAGATCCTGCGCGCGCGCAGGATCGCTCCAGACACCGGGCTGTTCGAGCTCGCGGGCGACTTCCTGCAGGCGTTCGTGCTTGTTGTCGTAATCAAAGATACCTCCTCAAGGACAGCACACGCTCCTCGAGATCTTTGATGTAACGTCTGATCTGGTTGATTTCCATGGCGGCGAATCCTAGCACACTAGCCGTCCCGACCCGCCGGGAGGATCTGCAGGTGCCGGCAGTTCAGCTGCAGCCGTTCGCGGCCGTTCCATTCGTTGACCTCGAGCTGATAGGCCGCCGCCACGCGCCCGCCGACCCGCGGCAGCAAGCCGGCACCGTCGACATGACCGAACGCAATGGCCTCGATGGCCCCGGCGCCGCCGCCGGGCGGGCTCAGCTTCATCTTCAAGTGCCGTTCGCCGACGATGCGTGCCTCGCGAACCTCGAACTCGCCGTCGAACAGCGGCTCGGCGAAGCCCTGGCCCCAGGGGCCGCCGGCGGCGAGCGCACGCGCCGTGTCGAGCGAGAACTCGTCGGCGGCGAGTTCGCCATCGGAGTGGATCACGCCATCGAGCGTCGCTGCGTCGGCGCGCGCGGCGACCTCGGCGGCGAAGGCGGCGCGGAACGGTTCGAGATTCTCCCGCCGCAGCGTCAAACCCGCGGCCATCGCGTGTCCACCGAACTTCTCGATCAGGCCCGGGTGGCGCACGGTGATCGCCTCGAGCGCATCGCGCACATGCACACCGGCGATGGAACGGGCCGAACCGCGCAGCGTGCCGTCGGCAGCCGCCGCGAAGGCGATGACCGGTCGATGCAGCCGCTCCTTGATGCGCCCGGCGACCAGGCCGACGACACCTTGATGCCAGCTCTCCTCGAACAGGCACAGGCCGAGCGCGGCGTCGGCGCCCGCCGAGAGGTGCATCGCGGCCGCCAGATCGATCGCCTCCGATTGCATGCGCCGCTCGATCCCGCGCCGCTCCTCGTTGAGCGCCGACAAGCGCGCCGCGAGCGGCGCCGCCGCCTCGGGCGAGTCGGCGAGCAGGCACTCGATGCCGATCCGCATGTCGGCAATTCGGCCGGCGGCGTTCAGACGCGGCGCGGCCGCGAAGCCCAAGTCCGCGGCCGCGACCTCATCGAGCCGTCGTGAGCCGGCCTCGAGCAACGCACGCAGTCCCGGTACGCAGCGGCCGCTGCGGATGCGCCGCAATCCCTGCGCGACCAGAATGCGGTTGTTGCGATCGAGGGGTACGACGTCGGCAACCGTGCCAAGCGCCACCAGATCGAGCAATTGCGCCGGATTGAAGCCCACCTCCGGCAGGCGGCGCGCGAGCGCCGCGATCACGTAGAAGGCGACGCCCACGCCCGCGAGCGCCGGACTTGCGAACGCCGAGGACGGCAGATTCGGGTTGACGATCACATCGGCGGCGGGCAATTCGCGCCCCGCCAGATGATGGTCGGTCACCAGCACGGCAATGCCAAGGGCGCGGGCCGCGGCGACGCCCTCGAGGCTCGAGACCCCGTTGTCGACCGTGACGATCAGGCTCGGCCGCTTGGGCGCGGCACAGGCGACGATCTCAGGACTCAGGCCGTAGCCGAAACGAAAGCGGTCGGGAACCAGGAAATCGACCTCGGCAAAGCCGAGCGCGCGCAGAGAGCGCACCATGAGCGCGCTGCTGGTCGCGCCGTCCGCATCGAAATCGCCGATCACGAGCACACGCCCATCACGCCGATGCGCCTCGAGCAGGCTCGCCGCCTCGGCGGTGCCGGCGAGCGAGCCGACCGGCAACAGGCCGGCCAGCGACAGATCGAGGTCGCGATCCTCGCGCAGGCCGCGCGCCGCATAGACACGTCGCAACACCGGATGGATCGAGGCCGACAGGCCCCCTTCGGCGGCGCGTGCGCGCCGCTCGATGCGCCTCGCGCCGCTCACCCGAGGTACTCCCACCACGGCCGCGCGCGGCGCCAGAAGCGGCGGCGGCTGCCGGTGTCGAGCACATGGGTGTGCGCCCCGGCACTCAGCATGAGGCGCCCAATCCGCCGCGCGGCGAGCGCGCGCATCGCCGGCAGCAGCCAGCGCGTTTCGACCGAAAGCCAGTCCGGCGAACCCGGCGTCGCCGCGACGCAGACCACCCCGGAGCGCGTCTCGCGCCCGGCCTCCCCGGCATGATTGAGCGCGGCGAACAACACATCCTCGCCGTCGGCCCAACCACTGAGGCGCGGCGAGCGCTCGAGCGGCTCGCCACCGCCCCACAGCCACAAGCCGCCGAGCCGCGCGGCACCGCGACTTTCCCGGGCGCGGTTGATCGCATGCTCGTGCAACCACATCTCGATCTCGCTCGCGAGGCGTCGCAACGCCGCCGCGTCACGGCCGCGCGCCTGGTACGGGCCAATGTCCTGGCCGAGGATTTGCGCCGGATCATGCGTCTCGGCGAGCAGCGGCCGCTCGAAGCGGCAGTACAGCGCACCGGACGGCGATGCCAGCAGTTGTTCGCCGGGGCCGAACGCACGGTTGAAATCGGTCGCGAGCCGCGCCGCCTCCGCCGCCTGGAGGGCGATGAGCCCATCGGCGGCCAGATGCACGCGCGTCATCGTCGCCACGTAGTGCACCGGGGTCGCCAGGTACACCGCAGCCGCATCGAGCACGCCGAACTCGCGCAGCACCGCCGGCGCGCACACCCCGGGCCAGGGTTCGCCCGGCGCCGCGATCAAGTCGAATGCCTCGCGGCGCCAGTCCGGCAGCGCCGCACGCGCATCGGCGCGACTGAGCATGCGTTCGAGCGTGGGCGCGCGCGCCTGCGGCGGCGATTCGACCAGCGTCGCCGCCGGCGGCGCCGGGAATCTCAGAAACCATGTGCACATAGGGCGGGACATCGCGAGTTTGGGTATCTTATGCGAATGCGATTCACTCAGGACTCTTCCGGCGAGGCTCATCGGATCCGCGGCTATGCGGACGGTGAATTCCACGTCGATGAACAGCGCATCCGCGGCGGGCTGCTGGTAAGCGCGACCGAACTGCTGCTGGCGCCGGAATTACGCCTTCCCGAGGACATCGGCCCGGTCCACATCGAGCGCATTCTCGCCTGGCAGCCGGAACTCGTGCTGCTCGGCACCGGCCTCGTGCAACGCTTCCCCGCAGCCTCGCTCGCCGCGCGCTTCTGGGCGCACGGCATCGGCTTCGAAGTCATGGACAGCGGTGCCGCCTGCCGCACGTTCAACGTTTTGATGGCGGAGCGGCGCCGGGCGGTGGCCGCGTTGCTGCCCTGAGCCGGGCGGGGCGTGCGCGCCCGCCATAAAATGGCGGGGCGCGTAGTAGAAGACCTTGGGGATGGCAGATCGGATCCCGATCGCGCCGCGGCCGACTCGGCTCATCGTGCGCCTTTGAGAAATATTTTTTTTCTTATTGATCTTGTTGCTTTTTATCCCCTAATCAGTCCCGCAAGGTCTTTGTTCCGCGCCCCGACCGTAGCCAGGAACCCACAAAGCGCAGTGTAAACACAGGTCTCGGCGAACAGCAAGCGGCATCACGGTAAATACGGCAGCGGGTCGATCGTGCGGCCGTCGGCGCGAATTTCGAAATAAAGCATCGGCGTGCCCTTCGCGTTGACCCCCATACGGGCGATCGGCGTGCCGGCCGCGACGCGCTGGCCATCGCTCACCGTTACGGCGGCGTTGTAGGCGTAGGCCGAGAGCACGTGTGTGCTGTGCTTGATGATCACGAGCAAACCGAATCCCGGTATGCCGCGGCCGGTGTAGACCACACGCCCCGCGGCGGCGGCACGCACGATCTGACCTTCCATACCGTGGATCAACAGCGCGCCGTTGACCAGGCGGTGCACCGGCCCGGCGTGCCGCGTCGGCCAGCGCCAGCGCAAAGCCGCGGCCACCGCGGATCGGGCCGCGGCCGGTGCGGCCGGCACGACGCGCGTGCCGAGCCGGGGAGCGGTGGACTTGCCGGCCCAGCGACGTATGCGCGGTGGCGCCGGCCGGGGCGTGCCTTGGCGGTACGCCGGCGGGTGCAGGCGCAAGCGCTCCCCCACGACGATACGATAGTCCCGGCCGATCCCGTTCCAGGCGGCCAACTGCCGATAATCCAGGTGATTGCGCCAGGCGATGCTGTACAGCGTGTCATCGGGCCGCACCACATAGGTCGCCGGCGTGCGCACCGGCTCGCCCGCGCAACCGCTGAGCACGGCGAGAACCAGGAACATGAGGCCAAGCGATCGAAACACGCGGCCGCGCTAGCGTTGCAGTCCCGACAACAGCGGCACGAAACTCACCGCCCCCAGCATGCTGCGCTCCAGGCGCGTCTCGGTGCGCGTGTAGCGCATGAGCTCCTGGCGGCCCTCCACGCCGACCGGTGCGATCAAACGGCCGCCGACGGCGAGTTGTTCGAACAGCCCGGGCGGCACCGCGTGCGCCGCGGCGGCGAGCAGGATGCCGTCGAAGGGCGCGCGCGCCGGCCAGCCGACGTTGCCGTCGTCGTGGCGAAAACGCACGCTGCG
>JABEVI010000066.1 GCA_013044085.1 Steroidobacteraceae bacterium | reverse complement strand
CACCTGGGTCGCGAGCGCCGTGGCATCCACGGCGTCGGCAACGCCGAAACGCCCCAGAACCTCGTGCGTCTGCGCGCTCGAGATCGGCCGCTCTCGCGCCATCAACTGCAAGGCCAGGCACGCATGCACCGCATCGCCGACGGCGGCCGGTTCCGCGGCCTCGCCGATCGTGATGCGGGTGCCGATCGTCACCACTTCGGTAATCCCTGAGGCCACCGGGATCGCCGACGAAGGGTTCATCATGAGAGGCGGCTTCGGGCTCAAGGCCCGCGGCATGGCGAACCAGCGCAGATCACCACCCTCGAACGGTCGCTGGACAATGCCGTCGTCGGCCTTCAGCAGACGCCGTCTGAATGGCACGAGGCCGCCATCGCGCAGCGCGAGCGCCGTGACCTCGTCTTCCGGCAGCCGGGCCGCGAGTCCGACGGTGCCCATCCAGGGTCCATCGAGCTTGCGTGCCGGGCGCGCGAGCACCAACAGGTCGCGGGCCCGGGTCATGCTCACATACAACAGGCGTTTGTGTTCATCGATCGCATCCTCGAGCAATCGCTTGCCGGACGCGGACGCATCGACGCCGGCGCGCAGTGCCTGGCTTTTCTGGGCGCCATAAGGCCAGGGCCAATATCGCAGGTGGCGCTCTTGCAAGGGCTGCGAGACATCGAGCTGCGCGAGTTCGTCCTGATCGGCGGCCTCTAATTCCCTCAGCCAGAGCAGAAATCCTGACAAGGTGGCAACGTCATAGGCCGCGCGCTCACGAGCTCGACCGCCTCCCGGGGTGACAGCAAGGGCTTGTGCGCCCGCAGCGCGCGAATCGCCCGGAAGATCGGCAATGCGTCATCGCCTTGTTCGCGCCAGGCATCGGCGGATGCGCCGGCGTCCAACCAGGCCAGGCGCTCGGCGAGCCAGCGGTCCGGATCCTCGCAATCGGCGAGCGAGACGATTTCAGCCGTGGCGATGGTGTCGCGCTCATCGTTGAGCCGGCGCAAACACGCCAGCGCCAGCACGATTTCCGGGCACTGCAGCAGCCCGGGCTGCGCCGTGGCGGCGGCGATATTGCGACTGCGCAATACCGCGGCCAGTTCCCTGACCGTGTGATTGGACTTGGCCAGGATGGCGATGTCGCCGCGGCGAAGGGGCCGGAGCTCGTTCGTATCCCGGTCGACGACGAGGGTGCGCTCCGCGATGAGCGCGGCGATACCGGCGGCGATGCCGTGTTGCTGCCCGGTTGCGTTGCCCCCGAGCTGCCAGTCCTCGAGCGCGACGGCTGCGGCGGGTTCTACGCGCCGAGGCTGCAGTTCGAGGTCGACCCGCGACAAATCGGGGAAGGCATCCGCGAAAAGCTCGTTCACCAAGGCGACCAAGGAAGGGCGCGACCGCCAGGAATACCGCAGCACCTCCTTTTCCCCACGCAACTCGCCCAGTTTGCCGAGCACCGCCGTCATCAGCCTCGCATCGCCGTCGCGGAACCCATAGATCGCCTGCTTCACGTCCCCCACCCAGACCACGTGCTTCGCGAGCCGGCCGAGTTTCAAGAACAGCGCAAGCTGGATGGGGCTCGTGTCCTGGAACTCATCGACCATCACCAGGTCGAGTTCTTCGCGCAAGGTCTCCGCCACTGCCGGCAAATCGATGATATTCAGAAGCTCGCGCTCCTGGTCGGTGAAGTCGATGACACCCAATTGACGCTTGCGCGCCCGATAAATCTCGAGCACATCGGCGGCGAGCTTGAAAATCGTTCGCAGGTAGACCCGGATATCCTGATGCAGGGTGGGATGCGCTGCGTTGCATGCGGCGAGTTCCTTCACCGCTTGCACCACCGGGCGAAGCGCCGCCTGCGGCTCCCGGGAGGCAAGCGCGTTCCATTGGGCCCAGCCAAGCTCGCCCGCATCGAGGTCCCGTGCGGCGCGCTCGAGCAGTTCCAGGTAATTGGCGGTATTCTTCGGGCCGCCTTCGGCTGCCTTGCGGCGTATCGGCGGCAACGCCACCTCGATCGCGGCACGCAAAGCGGCGTCCAGATCGCGACCCGAGGGGGGCGGGAAGAACTCAAGCAGCGCGTCGGCATTGCGGTCGCCGGACAGACGCAGCCGATCAGGGTCGATCGCATTGGCACGGGCTTGACTGACGACGTCCTCGAGCGCCCTCTTCCAGGGAATTCGGTCCTGGCCAAACGGCGGATCGGCAAGGCCGAGCCGCCGCACGATCGTCAGCAACTGCGTGAGCGTCTGCCCCTCGATCACTTCGTCCATCGACTCGCTGAGCAGCAGACCCGCGCGCGCCTCATCGAGCACCTGCTGCTCGGGAGGCAGTCCCGCCTCGAACGCGAAGCGCGCCAGCAAATTGCCGCAGATGCTGTTCACGGTCCCGATCCGGGACTGGCCGATCGCGGTCGCGAGCGTGTAGCGACCCTTGCCGATCAGGTGTGCCCGCACCCGTTCGCGCAGTTCCGCGGCCGACTTGTTGGTAAAGGAGGTCGCGATGACGCCGGGGAAGACATTAGCGGCCGTCGTCAGCAGTTCGGGCTGGCTCAAAATGAAGTAGGAGACGGCGGGCCAATTCGAGCTGTTCTGTTCGATCAAGCGCGCATAGATGGCGAGCTGCGTGTGGCTCTGTTCCATGAGCTTCCCGCGGTATTTGCGGTTACCGGCCCATTTCATGTCGATGATGGCATGGCCACCATCGGCGAAGCTCAGCAGCAGATCACTGGTGCCCTTGAGCGTGCCGAGCGGCGTCGCCGCCGCTTGCAGGAGCTGGTGCAGTTCCGTGAGCGAGCGCCGAAACCGCAGCCGGAACGCCTCACGGTCGGCGCGCCTGCCGCGCATCAGCAGCACCGCGCCCTCCTCTTCGATGATGCGCTCGCAGTGCGCATCGAACCATTCGCGCACGCGTTCCACGGGCCAGCCTATCGCGTCCGGCTGGTGATAGAACTGTTCCACGGTGCGATGCGCGAGGTTGCCCAACAACTGAAAGTCGCCCGGCAAATCGAGCAGCACGGAGGGTTTCAACTGCGCCGGGTAGGCAAGCGCCCACTGAT
>JABEVI010000261.1 GCA_013044085.1 Steroidobacteraceae bacterium | reverse complement strand
GGGCGCGGATCTACGTCAACGATTTGAATACCGATGCGGCGGCCGGCTACTGGGTGGCGAATGTGCGTTTCGGCTTGCACCAATCGACGCGCCGCTGGCAATTCTCTGAGTACTTGCGGCTCGACAATCTGGCCAACCGCTCCTACGTCGGTTCGGTGATCGTCAACGAAAGCAGTGGTAAGTTCTTCGAACCGTCGCCGGGCCGGACGGAAATGCTCATGTTCAACGCAGCATGGCGCGCGGATTAAAATGCAGACACTCGTATGCTGAACTTGCAAGCGCGATAATCAGTCTCATAGTGTGGCTGAGACGACAATGAGCTTAGGAGATTGGCCGCCATGCATACGAACGTGAGTCGCTGGTCTGTGCTTCTGGGGGCGACGGGCCTCATGCTGGTCGCGGCGACGGCGCTGGCCGACGGACCGCTTGTTGGTCACTTTGAGGGCGGCCGAGGCGCGGCGCCGGCGCATTTCGGCGGTGGGCCCGCGCGGGCCGCGGCGCCGCATTTCGGGGGCGGGGCACGTTTCGGCGGTGGGCCGGCGCGAGGGTACGCGGCGCCTCACTACCAAGCCGCGCCGCGCTACCAGGCGGCACCGCATTATCAACCGGCCCCGCACTACGGCTTTGTGCCCCGACACGACGGCGGGGCTGCGGCGCATTACGCACCAGGACCCGGCGGTCGGGTTGTGCGCGCCGACCACGGCAACTGGAACCGCACCGGCGGCGATGGCCATTGGAACGGCGATCAACGCTGGGAAGGCGATCAACGCTGGGGCGGTGACGGTGACGGTGGCTGGGATCGCGATCGCTACTGGGTGGGTGCGGATTGGGGCGGCGGCGATTGGGATGGCGGCTACTGGCCTGGCGTCTCGTACGGCGTGAACTTCGCCTGGTTCCTGCCGGTGCTGCCGGGCGTCTACGCAACCTATTGGTACGGCGGCGTCCCGTACTACTACGCCGACGACGCGTACTACACCTGGGACCCGAGCTATGACGGCTACGTTGCGACCGATCCGCCGCCGGTGGCGGGCAGCGCGGCGCCTGCGCCCGCGTCCAGCGACCGGATCTTCATGTACCCGGAACATGGCCAGAGTCCGGCACAGCAGGCGAAGGACCGGCGTGCATGTGAACAGTGGGCCGCGAACCAGGTCGGCAACTCGTACAACAGCGCCGATTACCGGCGGGCGATGACGGCCTGCGCGGAGGGACGCGGTTACACGGTGCGCTAGCGTCTCCCGGGGCGCGTTATTTCCAACAGGTGGTGGAATTATCGGCCCCGCCGCTGGTGAGTGCGGTGCGCACGCCTTGCGAGTTGACGGTGAAGGAGGCGCAGGCGGTGTCGTTCACTTGGTCACCGAGCGGCGTCGCCGTGAGCGAGAAACTCGCCGGCGTGCCGGCGGGCGAGGAGGCGGTCGGCGCGACCGCCGCGGTCACCGTCGGTTGCGCGATCTGATAATAGCCGCTGCCGACCGTGACCGGCCAGGCGGCCGATCCGTAGCCCAAGTCAGAGGCGGCACTCGAGTAGGTGTTGGACGTGCTGTAGAAGCGCTCCTCGAGGCTCGCCAGATCGAGCAGCGCCGATTTCGCGTCGGTGCGCCGACCCTCGCGTACGAACGAGGAATAGGCGGGGATTGCGATCGCGGCGAGGATCGCGGCGATGATCATCGCGATGATCAGTTCGACCAGCGTGAATCCGCGCATTCGTCGCCGTGTTCCGATCGCCCTGCCGCTCTTGCCTGCGTCTTGCATGTCCTCTCCCGTTCTAACGCTTCTCGATCCAGGTCAGGCGCGTACCCTTGGTGCCGCCCTGCGGGTTGATCGCGGTGATCGCACCGGTGCCGCTGACGGTCTGCGTGACCATGTAGGTCATCGTGCCCTTGGTGACGAACGACGGGCTTCCCGTGCCGCTCAGCGCGATGCCGCTGATCGCCTGGTTATCGACGTTCAAGAAGTTGTGGTTCGCATCGCCGAAGAAGGAGTTCGCGAACGCGCCGCCGGTCGCCGGGTTCACCGCCATCGTCCAGCCGGCCGCCGGTGTTGCGGCGCAGGTCGCGAGCGAACTCGTCGGTGGAATCGTCGTGTTGACGATGAACGCGCCGGCTTCGAGCACCGGATTGAAGATCACCTGTTCGTCGACGCTCGGGTACTGGGTATTGGTCGAACTCGTCAGACCGTTCGGATCGGTCGGATTGGCGTGGCCGGAGCTCAGATTCAAGTACCAGCCATATTGGCTGCAACCACTGGTGTCGGCCCAACAGACGGTGTTCGAACTCAAGGTCCGGTAGTAATAGGCGCTCGACGGTGTGGACGAGCTTCCCGAGGCGACCAGGGTCGGATCATAGGTCGCGGTGATCGTCTGTTGTTCGAGCGAGGAGGTGCCGGAGATCGTCGTGATCGGTGCGGCGATGCCGCTCGTGCTCGGCAGGCTCGCGTACTGCACCGGGGATAGCGCGTTCCAGGCCGCCATGTTCCAGTCCCAAATGCCGTACAGCGCCTGCGGCGAGCTTGAATAGAGCGAGGGACTCGTCGTCGACAGCGGGGACTGCTGGCCGGTGCCGAATTCCACCATCACGCGGCGCGCACCGCCCGTGGTGACGAGCGCGACGATCAGGCGGGTCGTGATCGGTTGGCCCGCCACGGTCGTGTAGATCAGCGTCGGCTTCACCAACGTCCACTGCGAGGGATCGCTGCTCGTGAGGTCGAAGCGCCAGACATTGCCCTGCAGGTCGCCGGCGTAAACGTAGTCGACCACGTGGTCGCCGTCGAGGTCGGCCGTCGTCACATAGGCGATGCCGTTCGGGTTCGAGGGGCTGCCAACCCCGGTGCTCAGGTAGTAGAACGTCTTCGCGCCGGTGGTCGGATCGACGCTCATCACGTAGATGCCGGCATCACCCGTGGCGCTGTTCAAGCCGTTGCCGAACACCGCGCCCCAGGCGCCGTTGTGGAAACGGCGGATCTGCGGGTCGCCGTAAGTGTCGCCCAGGTTGTTGCCGCAATTCGTCGTGAGGGGGCAGGTGAGCGTCGAGGTCGTCGTGCCGCCGACGGTGGTCGTGCTCCATTCGCCGATCACGGTGTTTGCAGCGTTCGATTCGGCGAACGTCGTCGGGTCGGTGATGTCGAGCGCATAGATCGCCGAGCCACCGGGCCCGAGGCCGCCGACCAGCCAGGTGTGCCATTGATTGGCGTAGAACAGATCGCCGACCCCGGGTGGGGCGTCGACGCTGAACTGGTGGGCGTAGAGCGGATTCGAATAGTCCTGCTCGACGGCGCCGGAGTTGATCGAGTCGACCACATAGGAAGGCATGTACGCGAGCAGCTCTTTGCCGTCGTTCGTTCCAGTCTGATACGCGCCGGTGCTGTCGAAGTAGCCGGATTCAAAGCCATGCAACAGGCCGTCATTCGCGCCGGCGTAGACGATGTTCTCGCGGCTCTGGTAGGTGCTCATGAAACTCGCGTAGGTTTCGGCGCCACCGGAGTTCTCCGGCATCGTCGCGCTTGCGTTCAGATCGTCCTTCCAGACCGTCGGAAACGTCGAGGAGGGCGGACCGACCCAGGTGGGGCTCGAGTCGACGATGTCGCCGAGAACGCTGGTGCGGGCGCGATAGATCTGGGTGCCGGTGCTGCCGGTCGCGGGTTGTTCGTTGCTGCGGTCACCGCGCAGGTAAAGCAGGCGATTTGAGTTGATCGGGCTGGGGTCGCCATAGTCGAGCGCCGCCTGTTCCGCGGCGTTAAGGTCGCTCCATTCGAACGGCACGCCCTGGCTGCCGTTCCAGGTCAAGATCGTGCGGCTCGAGGGCCCCTCGGCGCTCATGCCGGTTGCGCCGGTCGTCGCGCAGGTGCCGCCGGTCAGCACGCAGGAGGCGTCCCAATTGACCACCGGGTCGATTTGCAGCGCATTCGCATTGGTCGAGCCCGTCGGCGTGTCCAGGTACTGCGAGGTCAGCGAGCCGGTCCAGTTGTTGGCGTTGTAGTAGGCGAAGTACACCTGCGTGCCGGTCTGCACCTTGGCGGTCTGCTTCTGGTTCAGGCCCGCCGAGCTTTGCGACTGGTTCTGCGGCGTCGCCTGGAAGCACAGGATCTCGTGGATGTTCGTGCTGCCGCCGTCGGATCCGGCGAAGCCGAAACGCACCTGCGACGGTATCGGTCCGTTCGAATTCGTGATGTTCTGGCCGGTAATCACCGGTTGGTACGTGCCGCCATTATAACTGTAGGAGAGGCTGAGCAATCCGGTCGGCGTGATCGTCAGGCTGTAGGTGATGGGCACGCCATAGTTGCTGCCCGTCGTACCGGACGTGTCGTAGCCACGATATATGGCGCTTTCGTTCGCGATCTTGAAGCTGCTGCCGAGCACCTTGTACGCGTTCGGGATCGCCG
>JABEVI010000002.1 GCA_013044085.1 Steroidobacteraceae bacterium | reverse complement strand
TTAGTCGGTCAGTTGCGCACCGGCTTGCCGGTTTTCAGCATGCCGGCGATCCGCTCGCGCGTCCGAGGCTCATCGAGGAGGGCGCAAAAATGCGTCCGCTCCAGGCGCATCAACCAGGACTCGTCAACCACGCGCCCGGCATCGAGATCCCCGCCGCACAGCACGTCCGCGATTGCGAGGCCGAGCGCATAGTCGTGCGCGGTGATCTGGCCGCCATCGCGCAGGTTGACCAGCTGGCCCTGGAAGGTCGCGCGGCCGGAGCGGCCCGCGACGGTGATGCGCGCCGGCAGCGGCGGCCGATAGGCGGCGTCGGCGAGCGCGCACACCTGGGTGATGGCGACGTGCAACAGCTCGTCCTTGTGCATGAGGATCACGTCGTCGGGCAATAGATAACCCATCTGCCGCGCTTCGATCGCCGATTTCGACACCATCGCCATGGCCGGCTGCATATAGAGCGTCTTCAGGAATCCGAACACGTCGAGATTCGCGCCGTTCGCGGTGGCCAGTTCGCTCGCTAGACGGGCGAGGTAGGTCAAGCCTCCGCCGCCTGGGATGAGGCCGACACCGACCTCCACCAGACCGATGTAGCTCTCGAGCGCGGCGACACGCCGGCTGGTGTGCACGGCAAGCTCGCAACCCCCGCCGAGCGCCAGGCCGCGAATGGCGGCGACCGAGGGCACGGGGGCATAGCGTATGCGCAACATCAGGTCCTGCAGCCGTTGCTCCTCCGCCTCGATCGCCGGGGCGCCGCCTGCCGCGAAGCCTGCCGCCATCGCTTGTAGGTCGGCGCCGGCGCTGAAGGGCTCATCTTTCTGCCAGATCACGATTCCCGCGAAGCCGTCCGTCGCCAGATCGAGCGCCCGGTCCAGTCCGGCGATCACCCCGGGTCCGAGCGTGTTCATCTTGGTCTTGAAGCTCGCGATCAGCACCTCGTCATGGCGGGGCGCGGTCCACAGGCGGATCGAGGCGTCCTCGAACACCGTGCGACCGGCATGTGCCGGATCCTGCACCGCTTCTCCGCGCACCGTCTGCGTAAACAGCTGTCGCGCCATGACCGGCAGCTCGCGGCGCGGCTTGTAGCGTTGCTCACGGGCGGACCAGGAGCCCGCCGGAGAGTGCACCCCCTCGACGGCACCGACCCAGTCCGGAAGCGTGGTTTTGCACAACGCGCGTCCCGCGGCGATGTCCGCGCCGACCCACCCGGCGATCCGCCGCCAGCCGGCGGCCTGCCAGGTTTCGAACGGACCCTCGTTCCAGCCGAAACCCCAGCGAATCGCGAAATCCAGATCGCGCGCGTTGTCGGCGACGCCGCCGAGATGCACCGCGCTGTAATGCCAGAGGTCGCGGAACACGTCCCAGAGAAACCGTGCCTGCGGATGCTCGCTGGCGTGCAACGCCTCGATGCGCTCGGCGGCCGGCAGCTTGAGGATTCGCACCACCGCCTCGTCGGCCTTGGCGCCGCTCGGCGCGTAGTCGCCGCGCGCGGGGTCGAACTGCAGGATCTCCTTGCCGGCCTTCTTGAAGAAGCCCGCGCCGCTCTTCTGCCCGAGGGCGCCGCGCTCACAAAGGGATTGCAGAACGGCCGGTGTGGCATACAGCGCGGCGAACGGGTCGACCGCCTCGGGAAGATTATCGCGCATCGTCTTGATCACGTGCGCCAGGGTGTCGAGGCCCACCACGTCGGCGGTGCGAAAAGTCGCGCTCTTGGCGTGACCGAGCCGCGCCCCGGTCAGATCGTCGACCACGTCGAAGGAGAGGCCATGGCGTGCGGCCTCGTGCATCGTTGCCAGCATCGAGAACACGCCGACACGGTTGGCGACGAAGTTCGGCGTGTCGTAGGCGCGCACGACGTTCTTGCCGAGCGATGTCGTCAGGAAGGTCTCGAGGCGATCCAGCATGGCCGGCTGTGTCGTGTCGAGAGGGATCAATTCCACGAGCGGCATGTAGCGTGGCGGATTGAAGAAGTGCACGCCGCAAAATCGGGCGCGCAGTGACGGCTCGAAGCCCTCGCTCAACGCGCGTATCGACAGTCCCGAGGTGTTGGTCGCGAACAGCGCGTCGGCATGCAGGTGGGGCGTAACCCGCCGGTAGAGGGCGTGCTTCCAGTCCATGCGCTCGGCGATCGCCTCGATCACGAGATCGCAGCCGCCGAGAAGCCCGAGATCGGCGTCGTAGTTGGCCGTGCGGATCCAGCCGGCGTCCGCCGCCAGACCGAGCGGCGGCGGGCTGTGCTTGCCGAGTGTCGCGACGGCCTTCTCGGCGATCCCGCTCGGCGGCCCATCCTTGGCGGCAAGGTCGAACAAAATCACCGGTATCCGCGCATTGATGCACTGGGCCGCGATCTGCGCGCCCATCACGCCGGCGCCGAGAACCGCGACGCTGCGTATCGGCTTGTGTTCGTTCATGGGTCGATCCTCGGCGGTGTGCTAGCGATAACGCTTCATCAGTGCATCGAGCGCCGCCTTGCCCGGCGAGAGCTTCTCGTAGGGTATGCGGTTAAGGGGCATGGCGCTCGTATGATTCAACTCGTGAAATTCCGTGCCGTCCCGCTCGTCGATGTGGATGAGCCCCGTCACGTATTCGTTCAGGCGCTGCTTGTCGGCGATGAAACGCTGCGCCGCTGCGCGGTCGGTCGGGTCGTAGGAGGCGTCGAGCTTGCGCAGCACCACGCGGCTGCCGTCATGCAGTAGAACCGGCATCGCCTCCCCGTGCGCATAGTCGACGGCGATCTGTTCGCTCGGCGGCACGAAATCGGCCTCCATCGCCGCGTGGTAGTGCTCGCGCGTGAATGTGTAGCTCTTCGTCGATCCTTCGTGATCATTGAAGGTCACACAGGGCGAAAGCACGTCGATCAGCGCGAAGCCGCGATGACGCATGCCCGCCTGCAGCAAGGGCACCAGCTGCGCTTTGTCGCCGGAGAAGCTGCGCGCGACGAAGGTCGCGCCTAGCGTCAGGGCGAGCATGACCGGGTCGATGGGCGGGGTCTGGTTGACGTCGCCCTTCTTTGCCTGGCTGCCGATGTCCGCCGAGGCGGAGAACTGTCCCTTGGTCAGGCCGTACACGCCGTTGTTCTCGATCAGATACAGCATGTTCACGTTGCGCCGGATGGCGTGCGCCAATTGACCGAGGCCTATCGAGAGCGAGTCGCCGTCGCCGGAGATGCCGATGTAGCTCAGTTCCCGGTTCGCCGCGTTCGCGCCGCTCGCGATCGACGGCATGCGGCCATGCACGGCATTGAATCCGTGTGCGCCGCTCACGAAATAGGCGGTGGTCTTCGACGAACAGCCGATCCCCGAGAGCTTGACGAGCTGTTCCGGCCGCATGTCGAGGCCCCAGCAGGCCTCGATGACCGCGGCGGTGATCGAGTCGTGTCCACAGCCCGCGCAAAGCGTCGACATGGCGCCCTCGTACTGGCGGCGCGTCAGTCCGAGCGCGTTGATCGGCAGCGAAGGGTGCGAAACTTTCGGCTTGTTGATGAATGACATGGTGTCCTCGTGCGAGACATTCAGGTCCGCGGAATCGCCGACAGGCGCGGCGCCTCGGCGAGTGCGGCGCGAATTCCGTCGACGATCGGCTTGCTCGTCATTGGAAATCCGCTGTAGCTGAGCAGGGAGTGCAGCTTGGACTTCTCGACGCCGGTCTCGAGCGTCAGCAGCGAGCGCAGCTGCGCGTCCCGATTCTGTTCGACGACGATGATCGTCGCATGCGAGTTCAGGAATCCCTCGACCTCGAGCCCGAACGGGAAGGCCTTCACGCGCAGGTAGTCGACGTGGATTTTCTCGCGGGCGAGCGCTTCCATCGCCTCGCGAATGGCGCCGTCGCAGCTGCCGATGCTGACGATGCCGATGGCGTTCTCACCCGTGCCGGTCAGCACCGCCTTCGGGACGATTTTGGCCGCGGTCGTGAATTTTCTGCGCAATCGATCCAGAACCAGCTGGTATTCGGCCGAATCCTCGGTATACGCACCGTACTGATTGTGGCCGGACCCGCGGGTGAAATAGGCGCCCTTGGCGTTCACGCCGGGAAGCGTGCGATACGGGATGGCATCGTCGTCGCGGTCGACATAACGTTGAAATTTCTCGAGCCCGGCGAGTTCCTCCGCCGACAGGACCTTGCCGCGGTCCGGACGGTAGACGTCGTCCCAATCGAGTTCACGGCACATCCAGTCGTTCATGCCGATGTCCAGGTCCGACAGCACGAACACCGGTGTTTGCAGGCGCTCGGCCAGATCGAATGCCTGCGCCGCCATGTAGAAACATTCCTCGGGGTTCGCCGGGAAGAGCAGCACATGGCGTGTGTCGCCGTGCGAGGCGTAGGCGCACAGCATGATGTCCGCCTGTTGCGTGCGCGTCGGCATGCCGGTCGACGGGCCCACCCGTTGCACGTCGAAGATCACGCACGGGATCTCGGCGTAGTAGGCGAGCCCGACGAACTCGTTCATCAGCGAAATTCCCGGTCCGCTGGTCGGTGTGAAGGCGCGCGCACCGTTCCAGGAGGCGCCGAGCACCATGCCGATCGCGGCGAGTTCGTCCTCGGCCTGGATCACCGCGTAATTTCGCTCGCCGGTGGCTGCATCGACGCGGTAGCGCTCGCAAAATCCCCTGAACGCGTCCATCAGGGACGTCGACGGGGTGATCGGATACCAGGCGCCGACGGTCGCGCCCGCGTACACGCAGCCGAGGCCCGCGGCGGTGTTGCCGTCGATCATGATGTGGCCGCGCGTCTTGTCCATGCGCTCGACGCGCAGCGGCAGCGGACATTGCAGCTGTGCCTTCGCGTAATCGTAGCCGAGGCGAAGCGCCTTGCTGTTCGACTCGAGCAGCTTCGGCTTCCTGCCGTAGCTCTCGCTCATCAGACCGGCGATCACCTCCAGGTCGATGTCCAGCAAGGCGGCCATCACGCCCGCGTAGGCGATGTTCTTCAGCAGGATGCGGTTTCGCACACCGTCGAAATTCTCGTTGATCAGGCGGGCCAGGGGCACGCCGAGGACG
>JABEVI010000260.1 GCA_013044085.1 Steroidobacteraceae bacterium | reverse complement strand
ATGCTGGGGATCGGCGTCCAAGCCGCGATGCGACGATCCTCGGCGCGTATCTGCGCGGCGTTGAGTTTCGGTTCAATCGCGAGCATCCGCGCGCGCGCCCAGGCGCGCAGATCGGCGATGTTCGAGATGCGCACGTCGGATCGCACCGGTTTGGCCGCGATGCCGTACCAGTAATACGCGAGTGCGGGGTTCTGTGGCACCCGCGTGCCGTCGGCATAGAGGCTCGCAAGGAGAATCTGCGGCGCGGGTGCACCGCGATTCGCCCCCGCCTGCAGCCAAATGAGCGCCGTCGGCGTGCTCTGTGTCACTCCGAGGCCATGCAGATACGCGATGCCCATGAGGTTGTCGGCGGCAGCGAAACCGGCATTCGCCGCCTCGCGGATCAAGCGTACGCCGTCGGCGCGGACCGCGGGGGTTCGGCCGCCGACAAGCTCATGCCATCCCAGTGAGTATTGCGCTTGTACGTTGCCCGCGGCCGCCGCGTGTGCCAACCAAAGGTTCGGCGCCCGGCGCGTGGTTGCACAGCCGGCGAACGTCAGCGCCGCGATCGCGATGAGACTGATGCGCAATGCATCGGTGAGGCCGACTATTGCTGACACGTGCTTCAAGTGCGCCAACCGCCCCAAACGATGATGCCCGTGCCGGTGACCGTGACGGCCGCGCCGGCGAGATCCCAAGGTGTGAGCGGGATACGCTCGACCTTCCAGAGCCAAAGGAGCGCAACCGCCACATACACGCCGCCGTAGGCGGCGTACACGCGGCCGGCCACGGCGGGTTGTACGCTCAGCAGCCAGACGAAAGCCGCCAGGCTGAGCGCCGCGGGTAGGAGCAACCACGGCGAACCGCCTTTCCTCAGCCACAGGAAAGGAAGAAAACAACCGCTGATTTCCGCGATGGCGGTCAGAACGAACAAGCCGAAGGTTCTGAGAAACAACATGCGCCGCCTACGAGCCGGGACACCGGCAGTTCGCCTTGGTGGTTGATAGCACATTCGCGTAGCATGATTCCAGTATCACGATCGAGCGGCTGCGCGGGAGTGGGGGGGTGTTGAACAAAGCCGGACGAGTGCTGGGGCCGCTGGAGACGCGGATGCTCGAACTGCTCTGGGGTCGAAGCCACGCAGTGACCGTGCGCGAAGTCAGCCGTGCGTTCCCGACACTCGCCTATACGACGCTGATGACGACTTAGGACCGTCTCTACCGCAAAGGCGTGCTGCTGCCCTGCTCGATGAGTTGCAGGCGCTCGCGCAAGCCGAACTCGAGCGGCTGGCGTGGCCTATGGGCTCGTCTGCCCGTTGCTATCGATCTGTTCGCGCTGCGGATGGCACCATCGGGCGGCGCCGCGCTGATCTGTCTGAGCGTGATTCTGCCCGCCTTCATTCTCTATGGGCCGGCTCTCGTGAGTTGTGCGCTGCTGACGGTGGTTGTCGCGATTGCCGGCATGGTGCGCGGCTGGCGCGCTTGCGCGGCCGCCCGGCTGTTGGTGCGTCGCTGTGGTCCGCCGCTGCGATGCGAGATCGTGCAAGGGGCGCCAGTGGACATTCTTGATGTTGTCGAGCCGATCGTCGCCTCCCGGCGAGTCTTGAGCGCCTGCAGCGAGGAGGAATTTCGCCAGGTCATCGGCCATGAGGCGGCGCATGTGGCGAACGCGGACAATCTGAGGCTTCTCCTGTTCGTTGCGAGTCCCGACGTGCTGGCCTGGTTGCCGGGCGTCCTCGCGCACATGAACCGCGATCATCTGCGCCGCTCTGATCCCGCTGGCCGCCGTGCCCGCCTATCCGTTCGTGCACCGGCTGATCGAGGTTCTGGTCGCGCTTTGAATCCGGATCGCGCAATCGGTGCCGGGCGCAAGTTCGACAGGCGGCGACCGCGATGTCCCTGAAGTGTCACGAGGACGCAACCAAACCGTCATCTCGGACAACCATCCTACGCCGTCCGCTCGCGCCTGATGCATTTCGCCGAGGCCTGCTTTATCCTCGCGAACCGCTTTGAAGTTCCTTTCCCTTTGCCCATGGAGTCGTCGTCTTGCCCTACCGCACCCGAGCACAATCAAAGAGCAGCTTATTTTCCGTATTCAGCAAGGCCGGCATGGGTCGCCGGGTAGTGCTGCTGACCGCCGCGTTGTTGATCGGCGCCGGGGCCCATGCGGGCACCAGCAACGTCCTGCAGGTCGTTCACGCGCGCCGCGAGCACTTCAAGAGGCTCGGCAGGACCGCCAAATCCCTCCGCGATCAGATCGGCAGGTCGCGTCCGAATTGGAACCTCGTCGTCAGCGATACGAACGAAATCGAACGGCTTGCTCAGGATTTGCCGAACTGGTTTCCGGCCGGCAGCGGTCAGGCCCGAGGCATCAAGACGAAGGCACGCGCGATCATTTGGTCCAAGCCGCAGGAATTCGCGCGCGCCGCGCACAGACTGTCGAATAGCGCCGCAATTCTGGCGCAGGCGGCCTCTCGGCATGACCTGGCCGGGGTGCGCCTGCGCGCGCGAGCGGTTGGCCAGGCTTGTGGCAGTTGTCATCATCGTTTCCGCTCGCACAGCAACTGGTGGTGAGGGAGCGTGAGCGATAAATCCGTCGAGAGCCGGCGGGTTCGCGTATGGGACGCGCCCACCCGGCTCGCGCACTGGGCCATCGCCAGCCTGTTCGGTTTTTGCTGGTGGAGCGCCAAGAGCGATCATATGCAATGGCATCGCATCGCCGGTTATGGCCTGCTCGGTGTCGTACTGTTCCGGCTCTGCTGGGGATTCCTGGGCGGGTCGACGGCGCGGTTCGCCAACTTCGTGCGCTCGCCGATCGCCACCTGGCGTTATGCCTCAAAGTTGTTCGCTAGAGATCGTGATCGCTCCTCGAAACCCATCGGACACAATCCGCTCGGCGGCTGGAGCATTCTGGCGATGCTTGGTCTGTTGCTCGCGCAGACGGTATTCGGCCTGTTTTCAGTGGACGTCGATGGGGTCGTCTCCGGGCCCTGGGCCAAGTGGGTGCGTTTCGAAACGGGGCGACGATTCGCCCACTTGCATGATGCCAATTTCCATCTGCTGTTGATTCTGATCGGGCTGCACTTGAGCGCCATCACGTTCTATCGGCTGGCGCGCAAGGAAAGCCTGGTGCCGGCGATGATCCATGGCTACAAGACAGACGTCTCGACCGAGGCGCCGCCGTCCTTCGTCCCCTGGTGGCGGGCGGCCCTGCTCGCCGCGGCGGTTTGCCTGGTGGTGGTCTACATCACGCAGGCCAAGCTGTAGTTCTCTGCCCTGCCGGGGATCAAGGTCCGTGACTTGGCGAGTGGCGCGGATGTTCGCGGTGCCATGTCGAACATGCCGCGGCGAGTCGGGACGCGCGCTCCGTGAAGGCCATTTGCCGGGCGTAATCGGCGGCGGTCATGCCGTGTTCATCCCGCAGACAGGGATCGGCACCGTGACGAAGTAAGAGTTCGATGACCGACTCGCCCAAGGATGATGTTGGATCCGGCCGCCGGAGCGCGGCCCACATCAGCGGGGTCGTGTGCTGTGCCGTCCCGCCGTTCACATCGGCCCCACGCCCGATGAGTTGTGCGACGATTTCGTGCGACGACCCCATCGCGGCCGCGCCGAGGGCGCTCTGACCGGCGGCATCCGTCGCCGTGATGCTCGCGCCGTGGGCGATCAGTACTTGCGCACACGCCTGCGCCCCGCTCTGCAACGCGCTCAACAACGGGGTGGAAGAGGACAACTTGTTGCGCTGATCCGGATCGGCGCCCGCCGCGAGCAGAGCGCGGATCGTGGCGACCGGGCAGGTGCGCTCTTGCGCGATCAATGAGAGCATCGTCATGCCGTGGTCCAGGACATCGGGGTTCGCGCCGTGCGTGATCAGCAACTGAGCCTTCCGATAGTGTTTCGTGAGAATGGCGAAGGCGAGCGGCGTTTCACCGTTCGCGAAACGCCAGTTCGGATCGGCGCCTTGTCGCAACTGCGAGATCAGCTGCGCGGCGGTGCCGGACTGAATCGCCGCGGCGAGACGATCGGCCGCCGAGCGCTGCAATTCGCGTGGCGCGAGCAAGGCGCAACACGCGGCAATCGCAAGCAGGCTTCGGGATTTGAACACGGCGGTCAGAGTCGCTGGCGGCGCAGGAATATACCACGCAGGATCGCGTTGCCCATGCCGTTGCGGCTTATCCTGCAGGCCCGGTGCGCGCTATCATCGCCACCGCCGGCACCGGTTGCTGCGTCGCGCCAATTCCGGGCCATCCCACAGAGGCTTGCATGATCCACTGGACGAATCTCCTCCCCAATCCGCAATGGCTGATCGACCTTGCCATGCCCTACGCGATGCGCGCGGTTTTCGCAGCCCTGATCTTCTTCATCGGGCGCCTGGTCATCCGCGGCATCGTGCGTCTGCTCGAGCGGATGATGGTGCGGGCGAACGCCGAACCGACCCTGCACGGCTTCGTCACCCGCGTGGTGTTCATCGTCGGCATGACGCTGGTCGTGATCGCGAGCCTCTCGCGGCTCGGCGTGGATACGACCTCTGCGGCGGCGGTGCTTGGTGGCGCCGCCATCGCGATCGGCCTGTCACTGCAAAATCAGCTGTCTTCGTTCGCCGCCGGCGTTTTGCTGATTCTGTTTCGGCCGCTGCGGGTCGGTGAATGGGTCGACATCGGCGGCAAGGCGGGCACGGTCGCCGAGATCAATATCTTCTTCACCACCCTGACGAACTTCGGCAATCAGATGATCGTGATACCGAACAGCCAGGTGTGGAGCGGGTCGATCGTCAACTATGACCGTAATCGCTGGCGGCGCATCGATCTGACGATCGGCATCGCCTATGACGCGGATCTGCGCAAGGCGAAGCGGATATTGCAGGAGATCGTCACCGGCGACCCGCGCATTCTCGCGACGCCGCCGGCGTCGGTTGCGCTGAAGGCGCTTGCTGAGAGTTCGGTCGATTTTGCGGTGCGCTTCTGCGCCGACAACGCCAATTGGTGGGACTTGCAGTGCGACACGCTCGAGCGCATCAAGCTGCGTTTCGACGCCGAGGGTATCGAAATCCCGTTTCCGCAGATGGCGATGCACGTCAGGGATCTACCGGAGGTGGCGCCGCCACCGGCCTGAACTCATAGATCGTCGGCGAGGAAGCTTAGAAACTCCCAGGCGGGCGCGGGCCCGGCGAGCGCGTCCGTCGCACGCCGCGCGACGATGTCTGCTGCGCGCGTGGTCAGATCCGCGAGCGTTGCACGACGGTTGGTGACCAGGTGCCACGGTGCCGCGGGTGCATCGGGGCCGAGAACCTCGGCGCTCACCGCCAGGGCGCGACGCCATTGGGAGCGGCTCGGCGAATACACGACGAAGCCTTCGTCCGCGATCGCGGCATGGTCGAGACCGAGCGCCGCGCACAGCCGTCGCCGCCGCTCCGCATCCTGTGCGTCGCGATCCCGGTATTCGCGGATCAATGTCCGCAGGTGCGCATCGACGAGCTCTCCATGGTGTCGCAGCAGCGGGCGCTCTTGGCTCCACGCTTCCGGCGGGCAGGCCTTGGCGGCGGTCTGCAACTCGCGAAATGGATTGATTTCCGCCGGATAGATCCGGCAAACGAGCGGCCTCCGTTCATAGATTCCGCAGCGCAGGTCGGGTTGCAGATGCGGACAGGCCCCGCCAATGTTCGCCGCCAGGATGGCGACGACCTGTATCGTCAGTTGACCGCTGTGTGCGGCGAATGCCCGGCGGCGGCGATAGGCGGCCCGCTGATCATCCGCGACCGCCTCTGGCATCTCTGGCAGCGCCTCGCAGATGACCTGAAGCTCATTGTCGTCGAGCAGCCAGGCCTCGGCTTCCCCGGTGGTCAGCGGTAGCTTCATCGAGCGGCAACATTTGCCACAGAGCGTGCAGGCGAAATGGATGCTCATCGGTGTGTCTCGGTGGCCGTGGCCGCAGGGTATCGCCGCGAATGCGGTGAGTCGACCATTTTCTCCAGTCGCGGCCCGTGGCTGCCGGAAAATTGGCAATTGTCACGCCAATGATGCAAAAATTCGCAGTCTGTCAACGAACGCGGCGACAACCGAGCCGCCATCCGGTCGGGAGCATTCATGGGGCCGCGCCGCAAAGTCAGGTTGGAGGACATCGCCCGATCGGCCGCGATCTCGATCACGACCGTGTCGCGTGCGTTGAACGACAGTCCGCTCGTCAATGCCCGGACCAAGAGCTTGGTTTGGAGGCTCGCGCGTGAACAAAACTACTCTTTTCGCGCCTATTCGCCGCCGCGCGGAGAGGCGGAGGCGGAGACGCTTGCCCTGGTGATTCCGTATCCACAGGGCCGCGGGCCGCAGCTTTCGGATCCGTTCATGCTCGATTTGATCGCCGGAGTCGGTGAAGCGGCGCGTGCGCGTGGCTGGGATCTGACGATTTCCCACGCGACACCGAACGACTCGGAGCAGCTGCCCGCGTTGATGCAGACGATGCGCGCGAACGCCGTGATCTTTCTCGGACAAAGCTCCCTGCATGGCGCATTCAACCGCTTGGCGGGCAAGGCGTGGAGGTTCGCGGTTTGGGGCGCACAGCTGCCAAAACAAGCCTATTGTTCGGTCGGCAGCGACAACGTCCTCGGCGGCCGGCGCGCGACCTTGCATCTGGCCCGCCTCGGTCGCCGGCGCATCGCCTTCCTCGGCGACATCGACGCTCCGGAATCCATGCAAAGGCGTGAGGGCTATCTCGCCGCTATGACCCAGTCGGGCTTGACGGCGGATCCGCGGCTCACGGTGCCGGCGCATTTCGGCATCGAGGCGGCCGCTGCAGCTATCGATGCGTTGATCCATCGACGAGTGAGGTTTGACGCCATCGTCGCTGCGAGCGACTTGATCGCCCTCGGTGCAATCCGCGCCCTGACGCGGGCCGGGATGAAGGTTCCGGGCGATGTGGCGGTCGTCGGCTATGATGACATCAGCTTCGCGCCGTACATGAGTCCGGCCCTGACCACGGTACGTCAGGACACGCTGCTCGCCGGGCGCCTGTTGGTCTCGAAGCTGATGAACGGCGAGGAGACGAGCCGCGGACACTTGTCCGAGCGGTTGCCGACCGATCTGATCGTCCGTGAAAGCTGCGGGTCCTGAGTTTGCAAATAATTGATAACTGACTGACGTCTTTGCATACTGGCCGCGGGCGCGGTGGCGGGGGATTTTACGTGATGCTCGATCGTATGAGTTGGACGGCTGCCGTTTTCGTCTCGCCGGCAACGCGATGAGCGTGCGCGAAAAGCCGCGACTATCGTTTCGGCAGATATGGAACATGTGTTTCGGTTTTCTGGGGCTGCAGTTCGGCTTCGCCCTGCAGAACGCGAACGTCAGCCGGATCTTCCAGTCTCTGGGTGCGAGCCTCGGCCAGATTCCGGCGCTTTGGATCGCGGCGCCGCTCACCGGCCTGCTCATACAGCCCGTCGTCGGCTATTACTCGGACCGCACCTGGTGCCGGCTCGGGCGGAGGCGTCCGTACTTTCTCGGTGGCGCGGTACTCGCCGCGATCGCACTGATCGCGATGCCTCGCTCCCCGGTGCTGTGGGTCGCGGCGGGGCTGTTTTGGCTGCTGGATGGTTCGATCAACATCTCGATGGAGCCGTTCCGTGCGTTCGTCGGCGATCAGTTGGGCCCGGATCAACGCCCGGCCGGCTATTCCATGCAAAGTTTTTTCATCGGTGTAGGCGCGATCGTCGCGAGCGTGCTTCCCTGGCTGCTCGCCCGGTTCGGCGTCAGCAACGTGCCGAGCGGTCATTCCGGTGCGGCGGCGGTTCCGGCGACGGTGCGGTGGTCGTTCGATCTCGGGGCGGTGGCGCTGTTGCTCGCCGTGCTGTGGACGACGGTGAGCAGCCCTGAGTATCCGCCGGAGGAACTGCGCCAGTTCGCCGACTCCGCTCCGGCGAAGGAGTCCGGGGCGGCGAACCCGCCCGCGCGGGCCGAGCCGTCCCGGAGCGCCCGTCGACGCGGATTGTTCTGGCTCCTGATCGGCGCCGCCGCGACCGCCGCGGTGCGGTTCGGTCGCTTCGATCCCCAACTGTACCTGCTCGGTGGTGGCGCTTTTGCGTGGGGCGCCGCACTGCTGCTGAGTGTCGGCGCACGTACGGAGGGATTGCTCGCCGCGGTGATCCAGGATTTGGATCACATGCCGCTCGCGATGCGCCGGCTCATACCCGTGCAGTTCTTTTCCTGGCTGGCCTTGTTCTCGATGTGGATCTATTCGACTCCGGCCGTCGCGCAGGTTCACTTCGGCGCAACCGACCCACACTCCGCGGCCTACAACGCCGGCGCCAACTGGGTCGGCGTGTTGTTCGGTGCATACAACGGCTTTGCGGCGCTCGCGGCCGTGATCATCCCGCTGATGGTGCGCGCGACCGGCATGCGCATCAGTCACATGCTGAACCTGTTTCTCGGCGGCGCCGGCTTGATCTCGTTTCTCGTGATCAAACAACCGCACTGGCTGCTCGCATCGATGCTCGGGGTCGGCTTCGCCTGGGCCTCGATTTTATCGCTGCCCTACGCGCTGCTGTCCGACAGCCTGCCGGCCGCCAAGATGGGCGTATACATGGGAATCTTCAACTTCTTCATCGTCATCCCGCAACTGGTGGCGGCCAGTTTGCTCGGATTGCT
>JABEVI010000065.1 GCA_013044085.1 Steroidobacteraceae bacterium | reverse complement strand
GCGCGCAGCCTGCGACCATAGGCAAGCGCCCGACGTTTGGCGAAATAGCCGCGATAGGCCATGCAGCCGACGAACGGATAGCACCACCGCTTCGGTCGCAGCGAGAAGCGTGGCGCCGCGAACACGTTCCAAACGACGTACCGACGGTGCAGAGCGACGTAGCTTCGATAGCTGCCGTTGTCCGGCAGGCCGAGGTCGCGGCTCGCGTAGTCGCGGATCGCGGTAACCTCCCGAAGCTCCGCGCGCAGGCGCGCCGGGGTGTGCGGATCGGCGATCACCTGCGCGATCGGCTCCCGGCGCCACAGCACGGCGGCCTCGCCGGCACCCGCCTGCAACTCGTAGCACGCGCTCGTCGAGGCGGTGAGCAGCACGATGATCGCCCCCGCGCCGAGCCGGCGCCGTATGCTGATATCATTCATGCATGCAAGTGTATCTGGTCGGCGGTGCGGTCCGGGACGCGCTGCTCGGTTTGCCCGTCCGCGAGCGCGACTGGGTGGTCGTCGGCGGCACGCGCGAGGAACTGCTCGCCCGCGGCTACCGCGAAGTCGGCCGCGATTTTCCGGTGTTCCTGCATCCCGAGACACACGAGGAATACGCCCTCGCGCGGCTCGAACGCAAGGTCGCTCCCGGCTACCACGGCTTCCATTTCCGCGCCGACAGCTCAGTCTCGCTCGAGCAAGACCTGCAACGCCGCGATTTGACCGTCAACGCGATCGCGCGCGCCGCCGACGGCACCCTCGTGGATCCGTATGGCGGGGTGCGCGACCTCGAGCAGCGGGTGTTGCGCCATGTCAGCGACTCCTTCGTCGAGGATCCGGTGCGGGTGCTGCGGGTCGCGCGTTTCGCCGCACGCTTCGCGCCGCTCGGCTTCGAGGTTGCCACCGAAACGATGGCACTGATGCGCTCGATCGTCCAGCGCGGCGAGATCGACGCACTGGTCGCCGAGCGGGTCTGGCAGGAGACGGACAAGGCGCTGGCGGAACCCTCGGCGGCCAAGTATTTCCGGGTGTTGCGCGAATGCGGCGCGCTGCGCGCCGTCTTTCCGGAGATCGACGCGCTGTTCGGCGTTCCGCAACCGGCCAAATGGCATCCGGAAATCGATACGGGCGTGCATTCACTCATGGTCCTCGAGCAGGCGGCCCGGCTCAGCGTCGACCCGCGGATCCGTTTCGCCGCGCTCGTGCATGATCTGGGCAAGAGCGCGACGCCGGTCGCGGCGTGGCCGCACCATCACGGACACGAGGAGCGCGGCGCCGCCTTGATCGCCGCGCTCGCCGCGCGACTGCGCATCCCGACCGAATACCGTGAGCTGGCGGTGATCGTCGCCCGATACCACGGTGTCATCCATCGCGCATTCGAACTGCGCCCGGCCACCGTGCTCGAGATCATCGAGAAGGCGGATGGATTTCGCCGGCCGCGGCGTTTCGACGATGCGTTGATCGCCTGCGAGGCCGACTCGCGCGGGCGCACCGGCTTCGAGTCATGCGCGTACCCGCAGCGCGACTACCTGCGCGGCGCGCGCGATGCGGCGGCGGCGGCGAAGCCTACGGCCGCGGAAATCGCCGACCTTGCCCCAACGGACATCGCCGGATTCATCCGGCGGCGCCGCTGCGCCGCGATCGCCGCCTTGCGACCGCCGCTCCCGGCCGGCCCCGGGGTCTGAGCGCTCGGCTACAGCGTATGGCGCAGGTCGTGCAGGACGAAGCCGCTCAACGGCCGCTCGAGCCCGCGCGTCCAGGCCATCACTTTGAAACGCTCGCCCATCTCGCCCGGCATCATCAATCGTCGCGCCTCGTTGGCGAGACGTGCGGCGGCACGTTCATCGGCCCCGGCCAATGCGCGCATGTGTAAATCGATGCCGGTCCCGGCCAGAAAGTAGGCCTGATTCGTGTAGCCGGCGACCTCGAAGCCGGCTGCGGCGCCGGCTTCGGCGAGTGCCGTGAAATCGACCCAGGCGGTGATGTCCTGCAGTCCGGGATGTGCGAAGGGATCGTCGATGACACGATGCCGGTGGTGGCACAACAAGGTGCCGGCGGCGCGCTCCGGGATGTAGTAATGGGCACGCGGCAGACCGTAGTCGAACCACAGCACCGCGCCGCTGCGCAGTGCACGCGTCACCGACTCCGACCACGGCGCCAGGCGCGGGCAGTATTCAGACTCATAACCGACCGGCCAGGCTTCGTCCCCCGCAGCTCGCAAAGCTTCGCAATGCGCGCTCATCACGGCGCCGGCCGGCCGCGCCGACCAGCCGAATCGGCCGCCGTGCAGGCTGACGCCGAGTTCCTCGATCCGGCCGCCTTGCCAACGAAAGCGGCTCACGGGGATTGCATCGAGCACCTCGTTGGCGACGATCAGCCCATCGAAGCGCTCTTCGGGGGGCGCATCGAGCCACTCGAGGATCCCGGCGAGGTGTGGCAACCGGCCGTGCAGATACGCCCGCTGACGGGCGCGCAGATCGGCACTGACCTCGAGAATCCTATAGCGCCGCGGCAAGGCCGCGGCCGCCTCGAGTGAGGTCAATAGATCGCCCGCCAAGCGCCCGCTGCCGGCGCCGATTTCGAGGATCGAGCCCCCGTTCGACTCGGCCAACACCGCGGCGCATTGGCTGGCGAGGCAGGCCCCGAACAGACGCGAGATCTCGGGCGCCGTGGTGAAATCTCCGCCGTCACCGAATTTTTGCGCTCCCGCGCTGTAGTAGCCGAGCCCCGGGGCGTACAACGCAAGTTCCATGTACTGCTCGAATCCGATCCAGCCACCCGCAGCGTGAATCTTGGCCGCGATGTGAGCATGCACGCGCATCGCGTGCTCCCGCGCCACACCGTCCGGTTCAGGTTCACGCTGCGGGACGGTTCCGGTATCGTAGGTTCGCATGGCGGAAAATGAGGAACAATCGGACTTGAGGGGCAAGGTGGCGCTCATCACCGGCGGCGCCCGCCGGGTCGGTGGCGCGATCGCGAGGCGTCTGCACGCCGATGGCGCGAACATCTGCGTGCATTATCGCTCCTCGGCCGCCGAGGCGGAAGCGCTGGTCGCCGAGCTGAACACGCGGCGGGCAGGTTCGGCGTGCTGCCAAGCCGCGGATCTGCTCGCAAACGGGACGGCGGACGGACTCATCGCCAGCGTCCTTGGCGAGTGGGGCAGACTCGACCTGCTCGTCAACAACGCGTCGAGTTTCTACGCGACCCCCGTCGGCCGGATCACGGCCGCGGACTGGGACGATCTGCTCGGTACGAACCTGAAGGCGCCGCTGTTCTTGTCCCAGGCGGCGACGCCCGCCCTACGCTCAGCGCAAGGATCGATCATCAACATCGTCGATATCCACGGTCTTCGACCCCTGCGCGATCACCCGGTTTATTGCGTCGCGAAGGCGGGGCTCGCCATGTTGACTCGCGCCCTCGCGCGCGACCTCGGCCCGGAAATCCGGGTCAATGGCATCGCCCCGGGACCGGTTCTCTGGCCGGATGCGGGGATCGACGAACCGTTGAAGCGCGAAATCGTGAAAAAAACGGCGCTGAAACGCCGTGGCAGCCCGGCCGACATCGCGCGCACCGCGCTATTTCTCGCCAAGGACGCCCCCTACGTCACCGGCCAGATCATCGCGGTCGACGGCGGCCGTGGCATCTGAGCATCGCCACGCGCGGGCGGCCAGGCGCCGGCGGGCGCACTAGCGTTGCTCGGCCGGTATTTTTCACGGATCCTCGCCGTGCATGTCGGCGCCGTCGCGCTCTCCGGCGGCCTGTTCGCGCTGCGCGCCGTACTGCGCGTCGCCGGATGCGAGGCAGCCAATCACATCGCGCTGCGGTTCGCATCCTACCTGATCGACACCACGTTGCTCGCCGCCGCCATACTGCTGATGCTGATCATCCATCAGTATCCGCTCGTCGACGCCTGGTTGACCATGAAGGCGGCGCTGCTGGCCGCCTATGTCATGCTCGGCAGCATCGCGCTCAAGCGTGCGCGCACCCGCACGGGCCGGATCGCGGCG
>JABEVI010000064.1 GCA_013044085.1 Steroidobacteraceae bacterium | reverse complement strand
CGATCCTCGAACTCGCTCACCGGCTGTTCCCCGACAACGAACCGATCACGATACGCCTCGCGCAGACCTACATGCGGGAAGGTCTGAACAAGCGTGCGCACCGCATCCTTCTGAATCTGTTCAACGTCGTCGAGCCGACCCCCGCCCAGACGCAGATGATCGCCAAGGCCGCCCACGACGCGGGCGACATCGGCGACTCGGACTATTACACCTCTGAATTTTATATCATGAACGGCGAACTGCGCCGCTCATCGGCGGAGCTGCAACTGGCTCTCGCCTTGCCCAACCTGAACCCGGTGCAGCGCGCACGCTTCAGTGCCCGCCTCGAGCAGGTGCGCAAGGCGATCGCGAGATACGACAAGGCGAAAAAATCCCACGACGGCGATGGCAATTGATCCGAAGGAAACCCAAGATGACGAAAAAACGCTCGGCGCTCGCCGTCCTCAGCCTCATCGCAGCGACGTGTCTCAGCGCCTGCGCCACCTTGCCCGCGAACGAACCGCGCTCGCCACACGACCCTTTCGAGCGCTGGAACCGGGGCGTCTACCACTTCAATGACGTCCTCGACCGGCACGTCGCCAAACCGGTGGCGCGCACCTACGTGCGGGTGGTGCCACACCCGCTGCGCAGGGGAGTCAGCAATTTCTTCGCCAACCTCGAGACGCCGACGGTGATGATCAACGATGCGCTGCAGGGCCAGTTTCGCTCGGCCGCGAACGACCTCGGCCGCTTCCTGCTCGACTCGACCGTCGGCCTTGGCGGCCTGCTGGATCCGGCGACGCAAATCGGCATGGACCGCAACGACGCGGATTTCGGCGAAACGCTCGGCGTCTGGGGCCTGCATTCGGGACCCTTCCTCGAACTGCCTCTGCTCGGTCCGTCGGACATGCGCGACGCCCCGGGCCGCGTGGTCGACGCGTACACGAACCCGACGACCTACATCCCGGACACCAACGTGACCTACGCCTTGACGGGAGTGAACCTGGTGCGATTGCGGGCGAGCCTGCTGCCGCTCGATGCGACGGTGAAGAACGCCTTCGACCCCTATGCGTTCCTCCGCAACGCCTATTTGGAGCACCGCGCCTACATGATCTCGCAGGTCAAGAGCGGCGGCTCTCCCTGAGCGCGCCGCGCTCAGGCGGCGGTGAGCAGAGGCTCGAGCCCGGTGAGCCGGGCGAGCTGCAGGAATTGGGCCGGTATATTCAAAAAATGCAGGGGCCGGCCGGCGGCGCGGGCGACGCTCAGCCACTCGAGCATGAGGGCGAGTCCGGCGCTGTCGCCCGCGGGGACACCGGCCAGATCGATCTCGCGCGCCTTGTCGGCGGCGATCGCCTCGCTGCCGGCCGCGAGCAAAGGCCCGACGGTCGCGAAGTTCAGCGGGCCCTTGACGAGCGTCCGGCCTGCGTCAACCGACTCGAGGCTCGCCGCGGCCGACGCTGATCCTCGCTTCATCCGGCTCTCCGCGCCTTCTTGACGGCCGCGGACTTCGATGGCGGGCCGTTCTGCTTCTCCAGGCGGGTAATCACCTCTTCGAGGCCCCGCTGCTGGATTTCCGAGGCAAAATCGGTCCTGAAACTCTTGACGTAGGAAATCCCCTCGATCACCACGTCCCACGCCTTCCATCCGCCCGGCGTCTTGTGCAACGTGAAGTCGACCGGCACCCGCGTGCCGTTCGAGCGCATCACGAATGTCCGCACCGTCGCCTGAGTCGCGCCCGGGTCACCACGATACGGAAGAATGTGGAAGCGGTTGGCGGTGAAGTCGACCAGCGCTGCGCCGTAGCTGTGCAGCAGCGAATGGTAGAAGGCGCTGACGAAGCGCTTGCGCTGATCCGGGGTCGCGGTGCGCCATGCCGGTCCGAGCACCAGTCTCGCCGCATATTCGCTGTCGAAGTTCGGCAACAACACATTGGCGACGAGAGCATCGAGCTTCGCAGGATCCTTGCGGTACATCGCCCGGTGCGCGTCGAGCTCATCGAGCATGCGCTTGGCCGAATTCTCGACCACCTGTTGCGGCCCCATCTGCGCTTGCGCGGCGGCACCGACCGGCGTCGACGCCGCCGCAAAGACGAGCGATCCGGCGAGGCTGCCGGCGGCGAGCGCCCCCACCAGCAGCGAATTGGCGACGATTGACTTCGATTTCACTTCGGTTGCCCTCCGGTTGCCGCGCCCGAGCTGGACGAGCTGGAATGCTTGTTGAAATTGGCGAGAAATTGACCGATCAGATTCTCCAGAACGAGCGCCGACTGGGTAAAGGCGATCTGATCGTGGTTCTTCAGGAACGTCTCCGAGCCGCCGGGGCTCAAGCCGACGTACTGCCCGCCGAGCAAGCCCTGCGTGTAGATGCTCGCATCGCTGTCGGTCGGAATCTGGTTGTAGGTGTCGTCGATCCGCAGGGTGACGACCGCCTTGAAGTCGCGCGGATCGAATCTGATGTTCACGACGCGGCCGATCTGGACCCCCGCCATGGACACCGGTGCGCCGACTTTAAGGTCACCGATGTTCTCGAACTTGGCGGTAACCTCGTAATGCGGCACCGAGCGGAACGACAAGCCATGGCTGGTCGTCTGCGTGGTGAGGAAAAACAGCGCTGCGAACCCGAGCAGTAGGAACAGACCGGTGCCGAGATTCATCGCGCGCGACTTGCGCATACCTTGCTCCCTCATTTCAGAAAAAACGCCGTGATCAGATAGTCGAGGAAGAGCACGACCACGGCAGAGGTCACCACGGTTCGCGTCGTGGCCGCACCGACGCCCTCAGCCGTGGGCTCGGAATGATAGCCCTCGTAGACCGCTATCAGGCTGCAAGCCACCCCGAACACGCCGCTCTTGACGATGCCCTCGTTGACATCGCGCAGATCCACGGAGGCTTGCATCTGCGACCAGAAACTGCCGCTGTCGACATGCATCATCTGCACACCCACGAGTTGTGCGCCGTAGATGCCGATCAAACTGAAGATGGCCGCCAACAGCGGCATCGTGATGACGCCACCGAGAAACCGCGGTGCGACGACGCGCCTCACCGGATCGACGGCCATCATCTCCATCGCGGAGAGCTGATCGGTCGCGCGCATCAAGCCGATCTCCGAGGCTAGCGCCGTGCCCGCGCGGCCGGCGAACAACAGTGCGGTGACGACCGGCCCGAGTTCCTTGACGAGGCCGATCGCCGCGGCCGTGCCGAGCGCCTCCTCGGAGCCGAAACGCCGCAGCAGCTCGAAGCCCTGCAGCCCGAGCACCATGCCGACGAACAACCCGGACAACATGATGATCACGAGCGACAACGCGCCGGTGTTGTAGATCTGGTCGACGATCAGTTGAGGACGCGTCAGGGAGCGCGGGAGCTGCACGACGATCCGCACCAGGAACCGGCACATGTCGCCCACCCGCTCGATCGATTCGCCGAGGCTGCTCGCAAGTTCGGTGATCACGCGGGCCGGCCTCCATCACGAGCGAGCAGATCATCGAAATAGTCCGGTGCCGGATAGTGGAACGGCACCGGACCGTCGGCGAGCCCGCCGACGAATTGCTTGACGACCTCCGACGGGACGGACTGCAGCTCCTGCGGCGTCCCCTCGGCGACCACCTTGCCACCCGACAACAGGAAGACGGTGTCGGCCACCGACGAGATCTCGCGCACATCGTGCGACACCACGATGCTCGTCAGTCCGAGCGCATCGTTCAAATGGCGGATCAAACGCAATATGACTCCCATCGATATCGGGTCCAGACCGACGAACGGTTCATCGTAGATGAGGATCTGCGGGTCCATCACGATCGCCCGCGCAAGCGCAACCCGGCGGCTCATGCCGCCCGAAAGTTCGCCTGGCATCAACCCGGCCGCGCCGCGCAGACCGACCGCCTGCAGCTTGGTCAGCACCATCTGCCGGATCAGACGCTCCGGCAGACGGGTGTGCTCGCGCAGCGGGAAGGCGACGTTTTCGAACACGCTGAGGTCGGTCAGCAAGGCGCCGTTCTGGAAGAGCATGCCCATGCGCCGGCGCAGATCGAACAACTGCGTACGCGACAGACCGGACAGACGAGTGCCGGCCACCTCGATCGACCCGGCATCGGCCGCGACCTGTCCGGTGATCAGTCGCAACAGCGTGGTCTTTCCGGTGCCGCTCGGCCCCATGACGGCCGTCACGCGTCCGCGCGTGAAATTCATGTTCAGTCCGTCGAAGATCGGCCGTCCGCCCACGCTGTAGCGAACATCGTGCACTTCTATGATGTGGGGATATTCGTTCAATGGTTTGATCGCGTGTCCACGCGCCCGCGTTGTCGACGATTCGTTATGACCCGCCAGGGCCGCATCCGTTCAATCCGCACGCACCGCGTCGCGGATGCACGCCCCGGCGCGGGTATCGCTCCGGGACTTCGCAGGATAGCAAAATAGCGCCGCCGGCGCGCCTGGATTGGCAATCCTTCGAAATAGGACTAAACTTGTCCTACATTGCCGGCAGAGGGCAGCAGCGTGTTACGAATGGGAAAATTGACGGATTACGCGACGGTCGTGCTCGCCACGCTCGCCGAGGAGCCGCTGCGACACTCGGCGGCCGCGGATCTTGCCGAGCGCACGCACCTGAACCTGCCGACGGTCAGCAAGGTGTTGAAGGAATTGCAGAGAGCCGGCATGGTCATTTCCTCGCGCGGCACGCACGGCGGCTACCGGCTCGCGCGGCGGCCGGAATTGATCAGCGCGGCGCAGATCCTCGACGTCTTCGAGGGCCCGATCGCGCTCACGGAGTGCAGCACCACGACCAGCCAGTGCGGCATCGAAAAGCTCTGCCGCGTCGGCGGCGCCTGGCAGCGGGTCAACGTGGCGATCCGCCGGGCCCTCGAGAACGTCACCCTTGAACAGCTGGCCGGCCACGATCCGGCGCTCCCGCGCACCTCCGCGCTGTCGGCGCAGATCCGCGCGGGGATCGCGCCGGTGCCGGTGCAACGAATCTAAAAATTCCCGAGCAACATCGTGTCAAGCAAAAGCCAAGACGTCGAGGCCCTGCTGAGCCAGAAATACCGGCACGGTTTCGTCACGGACATTGAGTCCGACAGTTTGCCGCCGGGCCTGGACGAAGGCGTCGTGACGGCCATTTCACGCATCAAGCAGGAGCCGCAGTTCCTGCTCGACTGGCGCCTGAAGGCATTCCGCCACTGGCTGACGATGCGCGAGCCGGCCTGGGCGACGGTGCGCTATACGCCGATCGACTACCAGGACATTTCCTATTACTCCGCGCCGCGGGCACCGGCCGATGCGCCCAAGAGCCTCGAAGAAGTCGATCCGAAGCTGCTTGCCACCTATGAGAAGCTCGGGATTCCGCTGCACGAGCGCGCGAGACTCGCCGGGGTGGCGGTCGATGCGGTCTTCGACAGCGTCTCGGTTGCAACGACGTTCAAGGAGAAGCTGGCCAAGGCCGGCGTGATCTTCTGCTCCTTTTCCGAGGCCGTCCGCAATCACCCGGAGTTGATAGAACGGTATCTCGGCACGGTCGTTCCGGCGGGCGACAATTTCTTCGCCGCACTGAATTCCGCCGTGTTCTCGGACGGTTCATTCGTCTACGTCCCCGCCGGTGTGCGCTGTCCGATGGAGCTGTCGACCTACTTTCGGATCAACGCCGCCAAGACCGGGCAGTTCGAACGCACCCTGATCATCGCGGCCGAGGGGGCCTCGGTGAGCTATCTGGAGGGTTGCACTGCGCCGATGCGCGACGAGAACCAGCTGCATGCGGCGGTGGTCGAACTGGTGGCGCTCGACGATGCGAAGATCAAGTATTCGACGGTGCAGAACTGGTATCCGGGCGACGAAAACGGCGTCGGCGGCATATTCAATTTCGTCACCAAGCGCGGCGAATGCCGCGGCCGAAACTCGAAGATATCCTGGACGCAGGTCGAAACCGGCTCGGCGATCACCTGGAAATACCCAAGTTGCGTGTTGAAGGGTGAGAATTCCGTCGGCGAGTTCTATTCGGTCGCGGTCGCCAACAATCATCAACAGGCCGACACCGGCACGAAGATGATCCATATCGGCCGCAACACCAAGAGCACGATCGTCGCGAAGGGAATTTCGGCCGGACACGCCTCCAACACCTACCGGGGTCAGGTCAAGATCCTGCCGAGCGCGTCCGGCGCCCGCAATTTCACCCAGTGCGATTCGCTGTTGATGGGCAAGCTCTGCTCGGCACACACCTTCCCGTACGTGGAGGTGAGGAACCCCGGAGCGGTCGTCGAGCACGAGGCGAGCACCTCGAAGATCGGCGAGGACCAGTTGTTTTACTGTCTGCAGCGGGGCGTCTCGGCCGAGGATGCGGTAAACATGATCGTCAGCGGATTCTGCAAGTCGGTGTTCAAGGAGCTGCCGATGGAATTCGCGGTCGAGGCGCAGAACCTGCTGAGCGTGAGCCTGGAAGGCGCCGTCGGATGAACCTGAACACGGGGAAGCAAGTGCTGACTATTTCCAACCTTTGCGCGACCGTCGCCGGCAAGGACATCCTCAAGGGCGTCGACCTTGAAATTCGCGCCGGCGAGGTGCACGCGATCATGGGGCCGAACGGCTCCGGCAAGAGCACGCTCGCCCAGGTGCTCGCCGGCCGGGAGGACTATGAGGTCACCGCCGGCAGTGTGAGTTTCGACGGCGTGGACATGCTCGCGCTGCGCCCGGAGGAACGCGCGCGCGCGGGTTTCTTCCTCGGATTCCAGTACCCGGTCGAGATTCCGGGCGTCAACAACGCCTACCTGCTGAAAGCCGCGCTCAACGCCAAGCGCAAGGCGGCGAACCTGCCGGAGGTGGACGCCTACGAGTTCCTCGCCTTGATCAAGGCGAAGATGAAATTCATGCAGATGGACGAGTCCTTCCTCAGCCGCGGCGTGAACGAGGGATTTTCCGGCGGCGAGAAGAAACGCAATGAGATCCTGCAGATGCTCATCCTCGAGCCGAAGCTCGCGGTGCTCGACGAGACCGATTCCGGGCTCGACATCGACGCGCTCAAGGTGGTGGCCGCCGGTGTCAACAGTCTGCGCGGCGGCGAACACGCCATCATTTTGATCACCCACTACCAACGGCTGCTCGACTACATCGAGCCCGATCGCGTCCACGTCTTTGCCGGCGGCCGCATCCAGAAGTCCGGCGACAAGTCCCTCGCGCTGGAACTGGAGGATCGGGGTTACGACTGGGTGCGCGGCGACCGCGTCGCATGAACGAGCCTGCCAACAAGGCCGCCACCTCGGCGGCGCTCAGGTCCTTCGAGGCGAGTTGGCGCGCACGCCCCGCGGACGGCCTGGCGGCCATGCGCGGCGAAGCCATGCAGCGCTTTCTCGCCCTCGGACTGCCGACGCCGCGCGACGAAAGCTGGCGCTACACGAACCTGCGGGCGATGGCGGCCATGAGCTTCATCGACGCCCCGCGGATCGCGAACGGCGCGGTAACGGCGGCACCGGGGGAGTCATGGATCGCCGGCGCCGGAATGAGCGCGATCCGGATCCTCAACGGCTACCCGCAGCTCGGCGCCGGCGCCGACTCCGGGCTCGCGCACGTCGCGGTGCGCAGCCTGCGGGCGGTCGCCGAGAGCGAACCGAAGGTCATTGCAGAACGCCACACGGCGGCCGCGGAATCCGAAGAAGGTCGCTGGACGCTGCTCAATCGCGCGCTGTTCGTCGATGGCTTGCACCTGCGGATCACCGGCCGCGTCGCCGGACCGATACTGATCGTGCATGCCGCGAATTGCCCTGACGGAAGTCATGCGGTTCACTCCCGCCTGATCGTCGAGACCGGCCCCGGCGCCGCCGCGACGATCATCGAACATCACCTCGGTGCGGGCGGCGGCACCTTGCTCGCCAACCGCGCGACCGAGATCGACCTCGCGCCCGGCGCCTCGATCGAACATTACCGGGTGTTCTCGGGGGACGAGCGCACCACGCAATTCGACTCGGTCGACGTCCGCCACGGCGCCGACAGCCGCTGCCGGCAGTTCACCGTGGTGCTCGGCGGTGCGCTCGTGCGGACCGATCTGCGGGCGCACCTCGGCGGAATCGGCGCGCAGCACGACAGCTATGCCCTGCTCGCCGGCCGCGGTGCGCGGCAGATCGATTGCGTCAACACGATCGTGCATGCGGCGCCCCGCACCACCAGCAACCAGACGGCACGGGCGATCGGCGCCGGCTCGAGCCGGGTGGTGTTCAACAGCAAGGTGATCGTCGAACGCGGCGCGGCCGGCGCGCAGTCGCAACAATCCTCGCGCGGCCTGCTGCTCTCGCCGAACGCCGAACTGGACACCCGGCCGCAGCTGCAGATCCATGAAGACGACGTGAAATGCGCACACGGCGCAACCACCGGCCGGCTCGACCCGGACATGCTGTTCTACCTGCTTTCCCGGGGAATCGAACGATCGGCGGCGCAAAGCCTGCTGATCTACGCCTTCCTCGACGACGTGCTCACAGGGATCGCCTCGATGCCGACGCGCCGCGCGATCGAGGACGCGCTGGTCGAGGAACTGCCGGACGCCGATTTGCTGAGGTCCTTCCGATGATCGAGTCCGCGCAGATGAAGAACGACACGCCATTGCGAACCTTCGATGTCGAGACGATCCGGCGCGAATTCCCGGTGCTATCGCGCAGCGTGCACGGACATCCTCTGGCCTATCTGGACAACGGTGCTTCCTCGCAGAGTCCGAACCCGGTCATCGACGCGGTCGATGACTACGTCCGCCGGCACCACTCGAACATACACCGGGGCGTGCACACGCTCAGCCAGGAGGCGACCGCCCTCTACGAGGCGGCGCGCGACCGGGTGATGCGCTTCATCAATGCCCGGGCCCGCAGCGAGATCATCCTGTTGCATGGTACGACCGAGGCGGTGAACCTCGTCGCCCAGAGCTACGCGCGGCCGCTCCTACGCGCGGGCGACGAGATATTGATCACGCATTTGGAGCATCATGCCAACATCGTGCCCTGGCAGATGGTGTGCGCCCAGACCGGTGCGAAGCTGGTCGTCGCGCCGATCGACTCCCGCGGCGAAGTCAGCGTAGCGGCGATCGAGGCGCTGATGGGGCCGCGCACCCGGCTGCTCGCGTGCGCGCATGTTTCCAATGCGCTCGGCACGGTGCTGCCCGTGGCGCAGCTCGTGCAAAGCGCGAAGAGCCGCGGCATCGCGACCCTGATCGACGGCGCCCAGGCGGTTGCCCACATGCAGGTCGACGTACGCGCGCTCGGCTGCGACTTCTACGTTTTTTCCGGCCACAAGATGTACGCGCCGACCGGCGTCGGCGTCCTCTACGGCCGCGAGGAGGTGCTCGAACGCATGCCTCCGTGGCAGGGCGGCGGCGACATGATCCTGACGGTCAGCTTCGAGGGAACGACCTACAACGCCCTGCCCTACAAGTTCGAGGCCGGCACACCGAACATCGCCGGGGTGGTCGGTCTCGGCGCCGCCATCGGCTTCCTCGAGTCGATCGACCGCCCGGCGGCACAGGCTCACGAGGAGGCGCTGCTTGCCTACGCCCACGCGACGCTCGGCACGATCCCGGGGTTGCGCGTGATCGGCACGGCGCGTGAGAAGGCCGGTCTCGTCTCCTGGGTGCTCGATGGCGTTCACCCGCACGATCTCGGCACGATACTGGACCAGGATGGGATCGCGGTGCGCACCGGTCATCACTGCGCGATGCCGGTCATGGATTTCTTCTCCGTACCGGCGACGACGCGCGCCTCGTTCGCCATCTACAACACCTTTGCGGAGATCGATCGTCTCGGCGCCTCGCTTATGCGCGCGCTGCACCTGTTCGGACGTGGAGCGGACTGATGGACCTGAAAGACCTCTATCGGGACGTGATCCTCGATCATAACCGTAATCCGCGCAATTTCGGGCCGCTGCCGTCCGCTTCGGCGGACGCCGAGGGCTTCAATCCCCTCTGCGGCGACCGCCTCAATCTGCACCTGCGGGTCGTCGACGAACGCGTCGAGGATGTTCGCTTCGAGGGTCAGGGATGCGCGATCTCCACGGCGTCCGCCTCGTTGATGACCGAGGCGATCAAGGGCAAGACGCGCGCCGAAGCGCTCGCGCTGTTCGAGCGTGTGCACGCACTCCTCACCGAGGATGCGGCGCCGGCGGACGAGAGTCTCGGCAAGTTGTGCGCGCTTTCCGGCGTGCGTGAATTCCCCGCTCGCGTCAAGTGTGCGAGCCTGTGCTGGCACACGCTCGCCTCGGCGTTGAATTCGCCGGAGCCGCGCTCTGTGCCGGCAGTCTCCACCGAGTGAACCGAGGCGATCGATGCGAACCCACGAAAACGAGCCGATCGTCGTGCAGCGAGACGTCAAGGCAATCGCGATTCCAGCCGGCGTCGAGGTCAATCTGAAGATCGCCTCGGTCGGCTACATCACGCAGGCGCTCGGCGGCAGTTTCACCGTCTACATCGATGGCAACCTGTTCCGCATCGCCGGCGCCGACGCCGACGCGATCGGCATGAGCGCCGCGAAGCCGCCCGAATTGCCGCCCGAGGCATCCGAGGATGACATCAAGAACGTGATCTGGCAGCAGCTGCGCACCTGCTACGATCCCGAGATACCCGTCAACGTGGTCGATCTCGGCCTGATCTACGAGTGCACGCTGCAAACCGGCGCGCAGGGCCGCACCGTGGAGATCAAGATGACCCTGACCGCACCCGGTTGCGGCATGGGCGAAGTGCTCGTCGCGGACGTGCGCGAAAAAGTCCAGGTCATTCCAACGATCGTCCGCACCGACGTCGAGCTGGTCTTCGACCCGCCATGGAACCCGACCATGATGTCGGAGGCGGCGCGCCTGCAGACCGGCATGATGTGAGCCGATGAGCGACGTCGACTGGATCGATGCCGGCCCGGAGTCCGGACCGGGCGAGGGACAGGCATGGTCGGTCCCCGCCGGGGCGCGACTGATCGCGGTGGTCCGTTGCGAGGGGGGCATCCACGCGATCGAGGACATCTGCACGCATGACGGCGCTGAGCTGACCGGTGGTCCGATAGAGGGCTGCGAAATCGTCTGTCCGCGCCATGGGGCACGCTTCTGCTTGCGCACCGGGGCCGCCTTGAGCCCCCCGGCCTACGAGCCGGTGAGAACTTTCCAGACCAAGGTCGAGGGCGGGAGGATATGGGTGCGCATCGACGATTGAGCCTGTTGCGGCACGGCCGGGCCGGCCCGGCCCTGCGCGGCGCCGAGGACCGGACGCGCGTGCTCGACGCGCGGGGCGCACGCGAAGTCGAAGAAATGGGCACGCGATTGCGTTCGCGGGGTCTGGTTCCCGGGCTCATTCTCGCGAGCCCCGCCGCACGGACATGGGCGTCGGCCGAAATCATCGCCCAGGTTTGCGGGTTGGGCAGCGAGCGCCTGCGGGCGGTGGACGAATTGTACCTTGCCGACCCGGCGACCCTGTGGCGTGCGGCCACCACGTGCGACACCGGCGTACGACACCTGCTCATCTGTGCGCACAATCCGGGCATCAGCGAGCTGGCGGCGCGGTTCGCAGAGCGCCCGCGGACGCATCTGCTGCCGACAGCGGGCCTCGCGAGCGCGGTCTGGGAACAAGGTGAATGGCATGAACTCAAGGCGCACGACGCCGATCATTGCGATTACGACGAGCCGCGGTCCGAGCGGGCAAGCACGCGCATCCGGCTATAATGCGCGCTCGCGGAAGGCCTCAGTTTTTCATCGTGCCATGGAGACGACGTGCGACAAGAATTTCTCGACAGGCTGAGCCGCGACACCGGCGCCCTCGAGGCGGCCGGCCTGCTCAAGCGCGAGCGGCTGATCGGCTCCGCGCAGGGACCGGTGGTTCGGCTTGCCGACGGCCGCGAACTGGTCAATTTCTGCGCGAACAACTACCTCGGCCTCGCCGCCCATCCGGCGGTGATCGAAGCGGCGCACCGCGGACTCGACGAATACGGCTACGGTGTCGCCTCGGTACGCTTCATCTGTGGAACGCAGCGCGTGCACCGCGAACTCGAGGAGCGGCTCTCCTCGTTCCTGTCGATGCAGGACACGATTCTCTATTCGTCGTGCTTCGATGCGAACGGCGGCCTCTTTGAGACGCTGCTCGATGAACAAGACGCGGTTATCAGCGATGCGCTGAATCATGCCAGCATCATCGACGGCATCCGCCTGTGCAAGGCGCGCCGTCTGCGCTATGCGAACAACGACATGGGCGAACTCGAGAGCCGCCTGCGGGAATCAGCGGACGCGCGTGTCCGTCTGATCGCGACCGACGGCGTGTTCTCGATGGACGGTTCGATCGCGCGGCTCGCGGACATCTGCGATCTGGCGCACCGGTACGATGCCCTCGTGATGGTCGACGATTCGCACGCAACCGGCTTCATCGGCCCGCGCGGCCGCGGAACCCCGGAGGCCTGCGGCGTGCAGGACCGCGTCGACATCCTAACCGGCACGCTCGGCAAGGCGCTGGGAGGCGCGAGCGGCGGCTACGTCTCGGCTCGCAAGGAAATCGTCGCCTGGCTGCGTCAGCGCTCGCGGCCGTACCTGTTCTCGAACAGCATCCCGCCGGTCGTCGCCGCCGGCACGCTGCGTGTGCTGGATTTGCTCGAGGGCTCCGGCGAGTTGCGCGAGAGGCTGCACGCGAACGCCCGACGCTTCCGCGAACGCATGGCGCTGCTCGGCTTCACGCTGCTCGCGGGCGAGCACCCGATCATTCCGATCATGCTTGGCGATGCGCCGCTCGCCGCGCGTCTCGCCGAACGCATGCTCGCCGAGGGCGTCTACGTGGTTGCATTCTCCTATCCGGTGGTACCGCAGGGGAAGGCGCGCATCCGCACTCAGATGAACGCGGCACATACCGTCGAACAGGTGGACCGGGTCGTCGAGGCATTCGCCCGCGCCGGCCGCGATCTCGGCATCATTCACTAGGGGTCGATCATGAAAGCATTGGTCAAGGCACGTGCGGAGCCCGGAATCTGGTTGCAGGACATTCCCGAGCCCGCCGTTGGGCACAACGACGTGTTGATCAAGATCCATCGTTCCGCGATCTGCGGCACCGACATGCACATCTACAACTGGGATGCCTGGGCTCAGAAGACGATCCCCGTGCCAATGGCGGTGGGTCACGAATATTCCGGCGAGATCGTCGAAATCGGCGGCGAGGTGCGCGGCTTCGCCATTGGCGACCGGGTGTCCGGCGAGGGACACATCACCTGCGGACACTGCCGAAATTGCCGGGCCGGACGGCGCCATCTGTGCCGCAACACCATGGGCGTCGGGGTGAACCGCGCCGGAGCGTTCGCCGAATACCTGACGATCCCGGCGAGCAACGTCTTCAAGCTGCCGCCGGCGATCGACGACGAGATTGCCTCGATTCTGGATCCGTTCGGCAATGCGACGCACACCGCGCTCGCCTTCAATGTCGTCGGCGAGGATGTGCTGATCACGGGTGCCGGCCCGATCGGCATCATGGCGGTCGCGATCGCCCGTCACTGCGGCGCGCGCCACGTGGTCATCACCGACGTCAACGACTACCGCCTCGCGCTCGCCAAGCAGATGGGCGCGAGCCGCGCCCTGAACGTCTCGCGCGACTCCCTCGACTCGGCGATGCGGGAACTCGGCATGGAGGAAGGATTCGACGTCGGTTTCGAGATGTCGGGCAGCCCGGCGGCGCTGCGCGAGATGCTGCGCACGATGAACCACGGCGGCAGCATCTCCATGCTCGGAATCCCTCCGGGTGAAACCGCCATCGACTGGAATCAGGTGATATTCAAGGGCCTCGTGATCAAGGGCATCTACGGGCGCGAGATGTTCGAGACCTGGTACAAGATGGCCAGCATGCTGCAGAGCGGCCTGGATGTCAGGCCGGTGATCACTCACCGCCTTGGAATACGCGATTTCCGCGAGGGATTCGAGATCATGAACAGCGGCAAATCGGGCAAGATCGTTCTCGACTGGTCCTCGATCTGATTCAGCCGCCGGTGTAATTGCACCAGCAGTAGGCGTAGATGTCCTGCGGATCATTGAATTTCGCCAGATCGAGCATCTGACCGAAAGGCGTGCTGCCGGAGAGCAATCCGGCAAACCCGCCCCAGCGCAGCACGTTCGAACGCAGCTGCATCAGCATTTCCTCGCGAAAGCCGATCTGCGGTTCGATGTAGTCGATGCCGTAGGCGCCGGAGTGCAGGCCGGCGAGCTTCGCATCGGCGCCGATCGCCTCCTTCAGTCCTCCGAGGTGATCGACGAGTCCGAGGCGCCGCGCGTCGACACCGGACCAGACCCGTCCCTCTGCGATCTTCTCCACCGCGGCCACGCTCATCTTGCGCCCCTG
>JABEVI010000063.1 GCA_013044085.1 Steroidobacteraceae bacterium | reverse complement strand
ATGGACATCGAGGAGGTCGCCCTGCACAGCCCGGAGAAGATCATCCGCATCAATGTGCATCCGGCGGCCGGCTTGCAGGATTACCAGAGCCGGCAGCTCGCCTTCGGCCTCGGGCTCGAGGGGGCGCAGATCGCGCAGTTCGGCCGCATCGCCCGGGCGCTCTATGAGCTGTACCTGGCGCGCGATGCGAGTCTGGTCGAGGTCAATCCCTTGATCGTCACCGGAGGTGGCGATCTGGTCGCGCTCGATGCAAAGATCAACATCGAGGACAACGCGCTGTTTCGCCAGCAGGAACTCGCGGCCTTGCGTGATCCCTCGCAGGAGGACGCCATGGAGCGTCGCGCCGCCGAGCACGAGCTGAATTACGTCTCGCTCGACGGCAACATCGCCTGCATGGTCAACGGTGCGGGCCTTGCGATGGCGACGATGGACTTGATCCAGTTGCATGGCGGCGCGCCGGCGAACTTCCTCGATGTCGGCGGCGGCGCGACCAAGGAGCGCGTCAGTGCGGCCTTCAAGCTGATCCTGTCGAACCCAAAGGTCACGGCGATCCTGATCAATATCTTCGGCGGCATCGTCCGCTGCGACATGATCGCCGAGGGCATCGTTGCCGCCGTCAAGGAGGTGGGTGTGACGATCCCGGTGGTCGTGCGGCTGGAGGGAACGAACGCGCCGCGCGCGCGCGAACTGCTCGCCGGCAGCGGGCTCGGTGTGACACCGGCCAGTGATTTGACCGATGCGGCAACCAAGGCCGTCCGTTTGGCAGGAGCGCATTCATGAGCATTTTGGTCGACAAACATACGAAAGTGATCTGCCAGGGATTCACCGGCAAGCAGGGCACGTTCCATTCCGAGCAATGCCTCGCCTATGGCACGAAGCTCGTCGGCGGCGTGACGCCCGGGCGCGGTGGCTCCCGGCATCTGGATTTGCCGGTGTTCGACACGGCGAGCGAGGCGGTCGCGAAGACCGGCGCGACGGTGAGCATGATCTACGTGCCGGCGCCGTACGCCGCCGATGCGATTCTCGAGGCGGCCGATGCCGGCATCGAGTTGATCGTCTGCATCACCGAGGGCATTCCGGTCAACGATATGGTGCGTGTCAAAGCGACGCTTGCGAGCTATCGGACGCGGCTGATCGGCCCGAATTGCCCCGGCATCATCACGCCCGGAGCCTGCAAGATCGGCATCATGCCGGGCTTCATCCACAAGAAGGGCCGTGTCGGCATCGTCTCGCGCTCCGGAACCCTGACCTACGAAGCGGTGTTCCAGACGAGCAACATCGGCCTCGGCCAGAGCACCTGCGTCGGCATCGGCGGTGACCCGGTGCGCGGCATGAACTTCATCGACGTGATCGAGATGTTCGAGCACGACCCGCAGACCGAGGGGATCGTGATGGTCGGCGAGATCGGCGGCAGCGACGAGGAGGCGGCGGCGGCGTTCATCGCGGACAAGGTCACCAAGCCGGTGGTTGCTTATATCGCCGGCGTCGCGGCGCCGCCGGGCAAGCGCATGGGCCATGCGGGCGCGATCGTCGCCGGCGGCAAGGGCACGGCGGCTGCGAAATTCGAGGCGCTGGAGGCGGCGGGGATCACGACGGTGCGCTCGCCGGCCGAACTCGGTTCGGCGATCGCGGCGCGGCTGAAGCGGCGAAGCGCGAAGGCGGGCGCCAAGGCGAAGCTCGCCCCCAAGGCGGCGCGCAAGGCGGCGCGGCGGACGCCGGCCAAGCGCGCCACCAAGGCCAAGCGCGCCACCAAGGCCAAGCGCACGGCAGCGGTGAAGCGGGCGCAGCCGACGAAGCCGGCGCGGCGGGTCGCGCGTCGGCCGAAGTAGGGGATAGCGCCTTGTCCGGTCCGTGGCGGCTGCGCGGCGTGATGGCGCAGCTGAACTCGGTCGTCGGCGATGTCGATGGCAATACCTCGCGGATCATCGCGGCGGCGCTCGAGGCGCGAGAGCGCGAGCGCGCGGACCTGATCCTCTTTCCGGAACTCGCCGTCTGCGGCTATCCGCCGGAGGATCTGCTGTTCCATGCGGGCATGCGCCAGAAGGTGGCGCACTCGATCGAGCGTTTGCGCCGCGAGGTGGCCGGCATCACGCTCATCGTCGGCTACCCGGAATACGAGGGGACGTCGATCTTCAACTCCGCGGCCGTGATCCGCGACGGCCGTCTGCTCGCGAACCACCGCAAGGCGCGGCTGCCGAACTACCGGGTGTTCGACGAGAAGCGCTATTTCACGCCCGGCACCGCGCCGACGGTGGTCGATCTGGGCGGCGTCACCGCGGGTGTGCTGGTTTGCGAGGATATTTGGGACTCTGAGCCTGCGCTGCAGGCGAAGGCCGCGGGCGCGCAATTGCTGCTGGTCATCAACGCCTCTCCTTACGAGGTGCACAAACAGGCGCAGCGCGAGGAGTCGGTCGCGGCCCGGCGGGTGCGCGAGACCGGTGTGCCGATCGTGTTCGTGAACTTGATCGGCGGCCAGGACGAACTGATCTTCGATGGGCAGTCCTTCGTGATGGACGCCGCCGGCCGGGTGACGCAGCGTGCGGCGGCGTATGTCGAGGGCTTGCAGGTCTTCGATCTTGCGCTCGGCGCTGACGGCGCCGTGCGGCCGTCCCCGGGCACGCTCTCGCCCTTGCTCGGCGAGGCGGAGAGCGTCTACGGGGCGCTCGTGCTCGGCACGCGCGACTACGTCGGCAAGCACCGCTTCCCCGGGGTGGTGATGGGTCTGTCCGGCGGCGTCGACTCGGCCCTGACGCTGTGCGTCGCGGTCGATGCGCTCGGTGCTTCCCGGGTGCACTCGGTCTCGATGCCCTCACGCTATACCTCGGCCATGAGTCGTGAGGATGCGGCGCTGCAGGCGGCGTGGCTCGGCGTCGAACACAGCGAGATCTCGATCGAAGGCATGTTCGAGGCAACGCTCGCGGCGCTTGCCGGAGAATTCGCCGGCCGCGAGCCGGATACGACCGAGGAGAACATCCAGTCGCGCTGCCGCGGGGTGTTGTTGATGGCGATCTCGAACAAGACCGGCAAAATGCTGCTGACCACCGGCAACAAGAGCGAGATGTCGGTCGGCTACGCGACGCTCTATGGGGACATGGCCGGCGGGTTTGCGCCGATCAAGGATTGCAGCAAGCTGCTCGTGTACCGGCTCGCACGGTGGCGCAACGAGTGCTCGATGGCCATTCCCGAACGGGTGATTGCGCGCCCGCCGTCGGCGGAATTGCGCCCCGATCAGAAGGACACCGACAGCCTGCCGCCCTACGAGATCCTCGATCCGATCCTCGAGGCGTTCATCGAGGAGGATCTGTCGGTCGATCAGATCGCGGCGCGCGGTTTCGACCGCGCGACGGTCGGACGCATCCTCGACTTGGTCAAGCGCAACGAGTACAAGCGCCGCCAGGCCCCGCCCGGGGTGCGGGTCAGCGGCCGCGCCTTCGGGCGCGACTGGCGCTACCCGATCACGAGCGGCTACCAGACGCGCTAGCCGGGGCCTACCAGATCTTCCAGAAGTGCCAGGGCTTCTTCACCACGTGCACGGGCTTCGGCGCGTACACACCGGTGTAGTTCGCGTCGTAGACGCGCTGTGCGCTCGCCGCCAGATCCTGCATGCCGAGCTTCTTATAGGCGGCGATCAGCACCTCGAGTGCGTGCTGCACGACCGGGGCGCCGTCGTAGTGTGCAATGCAGTATTTGGCGCGGCCGATCGCACCGACGTAGGCGCCGCGGCGCATGTAGTAGTCCGCGACATGCATCTCGAAGTTCGCGAGCCGGTTGCGCAGATAGATCATGCGCTGGCGGGCAT
>JABEVI010000259.1 GCA_013044085.1 Steroidobacteraceae bacterium | reverse complement strand
CGGCTCGGTAGAGCGACTTTACACGAGCGTCACGGCAACTTCGCCTCGAGATCGTAAGCACCCGCGCCCGTGACCAGAACGTCGGCGAATTCGCCGACGCCGAGCGCCGCGCCGCCGGAAATGCGCACCAGTCCGTCGATTTCGGGCGCGTCGGCGCTCGAGCGGGCGATTGCGAGGTCGCCGTCGATGCGATCGACGAGCACACGCACGCGCTGGCCGATTTTGCGCTCGAGCTTCGCGGCGCTGATCTCGGCGCTAAGCTCCATGAAGCGGCGGCGGCGTTCGGCCTTGACGGGCTCGGCGACTGCGACCTGGTCCAGCGCATTCGCCGCGGCACCCTCCACGGGGGAGTATTCAAAGCAACCGACGCGGTCGAGTTGCGCGGCGCGCGCCCAGGTGAGCAGTTCCTCGAAGTCCCGCTCGGTCTCGCCGGGGAAGCCGACGATGAAGGTGCTGCGAATCGTGATATCCGCAACCGCCTTGCGCCATGCCTCGAGCCGACGCAGCGTGTCTTCCGCCGCGGCGGGGCGGCGCATCAGCTTGAGTATCCGCCCACTCGCGTGCTGGAACGGGATGTCGAGGTATGGCAGCACGCGTCCATCCGCCATCAACTCCACCACCTCATCGACGTGCGGATAGGGATACACATAGTGCAGTCGGATCCAGATGCCCAGCTCGCCGAGCGCCGCGGCGAGATCCCGAAAATTCGCGCGCCACTCGCGCCCGCGCCAGCTGGCGGCGGCGTATTTCAAGTCGATGCCGTAGGCGCTCGTATCCTGCGAGATCACGAGGATTTCCTTGACGCCGGCCCGGGCAAGCGCTTCGGCCTCGCGCAGCACCTCGTCAATCGAGCGACTCGACAGCCGGCCCCGCATCGATGGAATGATGCAGAAGCTGCAGTGATGATTGCAGCCTTCCGAGATCTTCAGGTAGGCGTAGTGACGCGGCGTGAGCCTAACGCCTTGCGGCGGCAGCAGATCGAGGAACGGCTCGTGCTTTGGCGGCAAATATTCATGGACCGAGGCGAGGACCTCCTCGTAGCGTTGCGGGCCGGTGATCTTCAGGACCGACGGATGCCGCTCGAGGATCCGCTGCGGTTGCGCGCCGAGGCAGCCGGTCACGATCACCTTGCCGTTCTCGGCGAGCGCCTCACCGATCGCATCCAGTGATTCGTCGATCGCTGCGTCGATGAACCCACAGGTGTTGACGACGACGAGATCCGCGGCGCGATAGCTTGTCGCGACTTCGTAGCCCTCCGCACGCAGGCGCGTGAGAATTCTCTCCGAATCGACGAGGGCCTTTGGGCAGCCGAGGCTGACGAAACCCACCTTGGGGTTCTTAGATGGGACGGTTTTCACATGCAATCCAGGTAGGTGGCGATGACGGCGCTTATTTTACTGCAGGATCTGGTTCTGCGGCCGATAAGACCAGTCTTCCACGCCCATTTGCACCGTTATCGGCTCGCGGGAAGCCCAAAGCGTGACGTGTTTCCTATCCAATGCGAGAAAAACTTCCAAAACGCCACCTAAAGAAGCGCCGGGTTCGTCCGATAAACCTCTTGAATGTGGTCACCGGTCCGCCCGCTAAGGCGGGTGAAGTGAGCACACGGGTAAAGGGCCTAAGACGGGCCGGTGGTTTAACTTTCAGGAGTTACGAACATGGCATTGTCACTTAACACGAACATCGACTCACTGGTTGCGCAAAACAACCTCAATGGTTCCCAGGCCTTGTTGTCGCAGTCGCTGACGCGATTGTCTTCGGGTTTGCGTATCAACAGCGCGGCCGACGATGCCGCGGGCCTTGCGATCAGCCAGCAGTTTACGACACAGATCAACGGCACCAACCAGGCGATCAACAACGCCAACAACGCGATCTCGGAAGCTCAGACCGCAGGCGGCGCGCTGTCGACGATCGTGAACAACCTGCAGAGCATCCGCACGCTCGCGGTCGAAGCGGCCAACGGTTCGAACAGCGCTTCGGATCGCGCGGCGCTCGACCAGCAGGTCCAGCAGCAGATCGCGGAAATCACGCGAGTCGCGACGCAGACCTCGTTCAACGGTTCGGCGGTGTTGAGCGGTGGCGCCGGCGTCACGAATTACCAGGTGGGCGCGAACGTTGGCGACACCATCGCAGTCAACCTTGCGCAGGGCGTCGGCGCAAATCAGGTCGGCGCGGTAGCCTCCAGCATGACGGCGTTGGCCACCGCCGGCGGATCCTTGTCAGGCGCCTTGACGATTGCCGTGGGAAGCAACCAAGCAGTGACCGTCGGGGCATCGTCCGCTTTCGCTACAAGCGCGCAGACAGCCGGTAGCTACAAATATCAGGATGCGAGTTCCGCCTATGCGGCGGGCGCGGCGATCAATGCCGCCGGCGCTTCTGGGCTCACGGCGACCGTCACCAATAACCAACTCCTCACTTTCGCCAGCGGTAATCAAATTACCACGGGGATTGGTGCGGGCACTTCGTACAACCTGCAACTCAACGGTGTCACGGTCTATAGTGCGACCGAAAATTCAACGGCCGGTGTCGTTGAGACAGCGTCCTCGCTGGTTTCGGCGATCAACAACTATTCAACCCAGGATGGCGGCATCACCGCGCAGGCAAATGGGACGAACGGCATCATTCTGACCGCGGCGGATGGCAGCAACATCAACGTCAATCAGTCCGATACAGGTGCCGGACTGACGACGGGTATCAAACAGATCCAGGCCTGGAATCCGAACTCCGGCACGAACGGCGCGGTCGTAACTGGCAGCACCGCGGTGACGGTTACCGACAACGCGACCGTGCAAACGGCCGGCAGTTCGAATACCACTACCGGTTATGGTCAGCTCACCCTGTCGGCCGGCCAAAACATTACGCTAGGAGGGAGTACCACGGACGCGGCGGCCATCGGCCAGTCGTTAGGCACGATTGCAACCTCCGGCACCCTCCAGGGCCAGAACGTGCTGACCGTGAACGGGGCGAACAACACCATCCAAGCGGTCGACTCGGCGCTTGCGACGGTGAGTCAGTTCCAGAGCCAGTTGGGCGCGATCCAGAACCGCTTCACCTCGGCGGTGCAGAACCTGGCGACGACGGCGCAGAACCTGACCCAGTCGAACAGCACGATCATCAGCGCGAACTTCGCCCAGGAGACGGCGAACCTGACGAAGTCGCAGGTGCTGGAACAGGCGGGCATCTCGGTGTTGGCGCAGGCGAACAGCGAACCGCAGTTGATCTTGAAACTGATCCCGTGATGGGTGGACGAGCTTAAGTCCAAGGGTAAGTGATCCGGTCCGGGTGCGCGAGCGCCCGGACCGGATCCTTTGGTGCAATTGATCGCGCCGAGCGAAAGGTAGGACGCCCTTCATTCATCGTCAAAGG
>JABEVI010000062.1 GCA_013044085.1 Steroidobacteraceae bacterium | reverse complement strand
TTCGGGCTCGCGCAGATCCACCAATTGCGCGGCCGCGTCGGCCGATCCCACCATCGCGCCTACGCCTACCTCATCACCCCGCCGCGCGCGGCGATGACCGCCGACGCGGTCAAGCGCCTCGAGGCGCTGGAGTCGCTCGAGGAACTCGGCGCCGGCTTCACGCTCGCGACCCACGACCTGGAGATCCGCGGCGCCGGCGAACTGCTCGGCGACGAGCAAAGCGGCCAGATCGAACAGATCGGCTTCAACCTCTACATGGAACTGCTCGAGCGCGCCGTCGCCGCGCTGAAGGCGGGCAAGCAGCCGGACCTGGAACGGCCGCTCGACGCCGGACCGGAAATCGAACTGCATGTGCCGGCGCTGATACCGGAAGACTATGTACCCGACGTGCACCTGCGCCTGACGCTCTACAAGCGCATCGCCGGCATCGTCAGCACCGAGGATCTCGACGAGATGAAGGCCGAACTGATCGACCGCTTCGGGCCGCTGCCGCCGTATGCCGCCGCGCTGCTGCGAATCGCCCGCCTGCGGCTGCGCGCGGCGAGCCTCGGCGTCCGCAAGATCGACGCCGGCGCGGCCTCCGGTTACCTCGTGTTCGAGGAGCAGAACGCCGTCGACCCGAAGCGCGTGCTCAAGCTTATCCAGGGCAAGCCGCAGGCCTATCGCTTCGACGGCCCCCTGAAACTGCGCTTCTCGCACAACGAACGCGGCGAAGAACAGCTGTTCGCGCGCATCGAGCGGCTGCTCGACGATCTCGCCTGAGCGGCGCCGGCGCCCTCAGAGCGAGCAGTTGCGGCCCGATTGCTTCGCGAGCGCGAGCTGCCGGCGCGCCTGATCGAGAAGGCTCTCGGACTCCTGCCCGGCCTGGGGAAGCGCCGCGGCGATGCCGACGCTCACGCTCACATAGCGGATGACGTTCGAGCGCGGGTGATGGATGCGCAGCTCGCGCACCCGTTCCACCATCGTCTGGCCGATGCGCACCGCCTGCTCGGCGCTGACACCGGGTGCGAATGCGAGCAGTTGTCCGCCATCGACGCGCGCGATCACGTCGCTCGCGCGGCGCAGGCAGCCGGCCAGACAGTGCCCGACGCGCCGGATCGCCGCGTCGCCGGCGGGGCGGCCGAAGGTCGCGTTGTACAGATCGAGCGCGTCGATGTCGATCGCGAACGCGGCGACGCAGCGCTCTTCGCGCTGCGCCGTGCTCCACTCGCGCTTCAGGAGTTCCTCGAAGAAGGCCGCCGTGTACAAGCCGGTGAGGCGGTCGTCGCGCACGGAGATGTGCGGCGGCAGCGGCGGCAGCCGGCCGTCACGGGTGGGGCTGTTCAGCCCCTTGAGTCGTTCGCTGGCATCGCGGTAATAGCCGGCGTATTGCACCGGACGGCCCGCGGCGTCGAACAGCGGAACGATGGCGATTTCGTTCAAGAACATCGTGCCGTCCTTGCGGTAATTGCGCATCAGCACGCGGCAGGACTCGCCGCGGCGAATCGCCTCGCGCAGCGCGTTGCGCCCGTCCTGGTCGCGATCCTTCGACTGCAGCAGACGCAGGTTGCGGCCGATCAGTTCCGCGACCGCAAAGCCGGTCAAGCGCTCGAAGGCCGCGTTCGCGTACAACAAGGGTTGATCCGGATCGAGCGCATCGACGAGCACGATGCCCTCGGGGGCCGAATCGACCATGCGCCGGTGCGCGAGTTCCTCCGCCGGGCTCACGCGGCCGACTCCGTCAGCACTGCCATCGCCGCGACCGCCTCACGCCAGCGCGGCATGCCGGCGAGCCCCTCCGGAGCCTGCCCGTGCGCCCGCATCCGCATGAGCCGCGCCTGCGATGCGGGATTCATGTTCCCGGGTTTGAAATGATCGAGCACGGTGCACACCGCCTGCCGGTCGTTGCAAATCGGCAGCATGTCACAGCCGGCCGCGAAACTGGTGCGCGCGCGCGTGACGATGTCGCCGAATGCGGCCGCCCCCCCCATCGTCAGGTCATCGGCGAAGACGCAGCCGTGAAAACTGAGTTCGTGGCGCAGTATCCCGGTGATCCAGCGGTGCGAGAGACTCGCCGGCAAGGCATCGACCTGCGTGTACACCACGTGCGCCGCCATGACGGCCTGCAGGTGATTGGCGATCAGCAGCCGATACGGCCTGAGGTCAGCTTCCATGTCGGCCAGATCCCGCCGGTCGACCGGCAGCGTGACGTGCGAATCGGCGACGACCGCGCCATGTCCCGGGAAATGCTTCGCGGTCGCGGCCATTCCCGTCTCGCGCATCCCGGCCGCAAAGGCCGCGGCGAGCGCCGCGACCGCGTCGGCATCCTTGTGGAACGCCCGATCGCCGATCACCTGGCTGAGGCCGTAGTCCAGGTCGACGCAGGGGGCGAAACTGAAGTCGACGCCCGCGGCCCGCAGCTCGACCGCCATCAACCAGCCGGCCGTTTGCGCCAGCGCGAGCGTGCCGCGGCGGTCCTCGAGGATGCCGCGGCCGAGCGCGTGGGCCGACGGCAGGCGCGTGAATCCCTCGCGAAAGCGCTGCACGCGCCCACCCTCGTGGTCGACCCCGATCAACAGCGCCGGGGTGCGCAGCGCCCTGATGGACGCCGTCAGCGCGGCTAGCTGCGTGGGTTCACGGTAGTTGCGGGCGAATAGCAGCACCGCGCCGGCGAGCGGGTGGCAGAGGGCTTCACGATCGTCCGCCGTCAGTTCGGTGCCGGCGATGTCGAGCATCAGGGGTCCAAGGCTCATCGGCGGCGCTCGAACACCGCCATGGATTCGACGTGAGTCGTGTGCGCAAACATGTCCATCACCCCCGCGGCGGCCAGTTCGTATTCCTTGGTGGCCACCAGGATTCCCGCGTCACGCGCCAAGCTTCCCGGATGGCATGAAATATACACGACTCGTCGCGGACGCCAATGCAGGATGTGCTCGATGAGTTCGCGCGCACCCGCCCGCGGCGGGTCGAGCAGCACGCGCTCATAGCGCCCGCCCGCCCAAGGGCCGAAGGATGCCGGCTCGAACAGGTTCTCGACGTGAAAAGCCGCGTTCTCGATGCCGTTCTCGACCGCGTTCATGCGCGCCTTGCCGACGAGTCCCGCATCCCCCTCGATGCCCACGACCTGCGCCGAGCGCCGGGCGAGCGGCAGCGTGAAGTTGCCGAGGCCGCAGAACAGGTCGAGCACCGTATCGCCCGGATCCGGATCGAGCGCCGCAAGCGCCGCGACGACCATCGCCTCGTTGAGGCCGCTGTTGACCTGCACGAAGTCGGCCGGTCCGAAGCCGATGCGCACCTCGTAGGCCCCGATCGCATAGTTTAGCGCCGGGGGCGTATCGCCGAGGGGACGGATCGAATCGGGTCCCGCGCTCTGCAGGTAGATGCCGAGCTTGCGGCGACGGCCGAAATCCTCGAGCCGGGCCAGATCCTCGCCGTTCGGCTCCTGCATCACCCGGAACACGAGCGCGCTCGCGGTGTCGCCGGACGCGAACTCCACCTGCGGCACCCGTTCCCGGATCGACAGGGCATCGACGAGCGTCGCCAGATCGGCAGGCAGGGTCGCGAACTCCCCGATCAGCACCTCGCAGCGGGCCAGATCGGCCAGATACGGCTTGTCGCGCTCGCGAAAACCGGCGAGCACGCGGCCCTTCTTGTGCACGTAGCGCACGCCGAGGCGTGCGCGCCGGCGGTATCCCCAGGCCGGCCCGCGCAGGGGCGCGAGCACGCGCGCCGGACTCACCCCGCCGATGCGCGCCAGGTCCTCGAGCATCTGCGCCTGCTTCGCCTCGACCTGCGCATCGCTCGAGAGGTGCTGCAGCGAGCAGCCGCCGCACAGGCCGAAATGCGCACAACGCGGCACGACCCGGTCCTTCGAGGCGACCAGCACCTCGAGCAGACCCGCCTCGTCCATGCGCCGCCGCCGCTTCACGACCTCGATGATGACCCGCTCGCCGGGCAGCGCGCCGGCGATGAACACCGCCTTGCCGTCGATGCGCGCGATGCCGCGGCCGTCGTGCGAGAGGGCGACGACGTCGACCTCGCGGCGTTCGCCGCCACTCGCTTCGCGCTGCCTTCGGGACATCTGCGAGTTCACGTTGCGCAACGCGGCGCGCCTCAACGGCGCGCCGCCACCATCAGATCCTTCATGTCGCGCACCGCGCGCGCAAGCCCGTCGAACAGCGCACGCGCGATGATCGAGTGGCCGATGTTCAGTTCGACGATCTCCGGGATCGCCGCGACCGGGCCGACGTTGTGATAGT
>JABEVI010000258.1 GCA_013044085.1 Steroidobacteraceae bacterium | reverse complement strand
GAGCGGCTTCGGCAATGAATTCGCCGCCGAAGCCCTGCCCGGCGCGCTGCCGCGCGGCCGTAATTCACCGCAGCGCTGCGCCTACGGACTGTATGCCGAGCAGCTCTCCGGCAGCGCATTCACCGCGCCGCGACACGCCAATCGCCGCTCGTGGCTCTACCGGATCCGGCCGTCGACGGCGCACGGCCGCTTCGCGCCGCTTGCGCACGCGGGACTCACCGATCCGGCCTCCTTCCCGGTGCCCTCCCCGAACCAGCTGCGCTGGGATCCTCTGGCGATGCCGGTCGAGCCCACCGACTTCCTCGACGGACTCCTGACGATCGCGGGCACCGGCTCGGCCGAATCGCAAAGCGGCTGTGCCATCCACCTGTACGCGGCAAACCGCTCGATGCACGGACGCTATTTCTACGATGCCGACGGCGAATGCTTGATCGTGCCGCAACACGGTGCACTCGCGCTCGCCACCGAGTTCGGCCCCCTCTGGGTCGAACCGTGCGAGATCGCCGTGATTCCAAGGGGCGTGCGCTTCCGCGTCGATCTTCTCGGGGAAAGCGCACGCGGCTACGTGTGCGAGAATTTTGGCGCGCCCTTCAAACTGCCCGACCTCGGCCCAATCGGCTCCAATGGACTCGCCAATCCTCGCGACTTCCTCGCGCCCCGGCCCCGCTTCGAAGACCAGGAAGGCCGCTTTGAACTCGCGGCCAAGTTCCTCGGCCGGATTTGGAGCGCGCCGCTCGATCATTCCCCGCTCGACGTGGTCGCCTGGCACGGCACTCACGTGCCCTACAAGTACGATCTGCGGCGCTTCAACGTGATCGGCTCGATCTCCTTCGATCATCCGGATCCGTCGATATTCCTGGTGCTGCATTCGCCGAGCGACACCGCCGGAACCAGCAACATCGATTTCGCCGTGTTCGCGCCACGCTGGCTGGTGATGAAGGACACCTTCAGGCCGCCCTGGTTTCACCGCAATGTCGCCAGCGAGTTCATGGGCCTGATACACGGTGTCTACGACGCGAAGTCGCGGGGCTTCGTGCCCGGCGGCGCATCCTTGCACAATTGCATGAGCGGCCATGGTCCGGATGCCGAAACCTTCGCAAAGGCATCGGCCCTCGACACGAACGTGCCGCAGCGGCTCGAGGATACGATGGCCTTCATGTTCGAAAGCCGCACGGTCCTGAAACCCTCCCCCGCGGCGCTGCATGGGCGTCCGCAACTGCAGCCGGACTACGCCGACTGCTGGCGCGGCCTCGACAAGCACTTCGATCCGCGGCGCCCATGAAAGCGGCGAGCCTGAACGCCACCCATGACCCGGCGGCGCGCAGCTGGGTCGCCTCAGCCAACGCGGGCGGCGACTTTCCGATTCAGAACCTGCCGTTCGCGGTGTTCCGACGCCGCGGCGAGAGCGACGGCGGCGCCTGGCGTGGCGGCGTCGCGATCGGCGATGAGATCCTCGATCTTGCGGCGCTCGCCCGCTGCGTGCCTTTCGGCGGCGAGGCGGCACAGGCGCTGCGAGCCGCCCTGCAACCGTCGCTGAACGAGCTGATGGGCCTCGGCCCATCCGCCCTGAGCGCGCTGCGCGCGGCGCTGTTCGAGAGCCTCCTCGAGGGATCGGCGCGCCAGTCGATGCTGATCGACTGCCTCGTACCCCAGGCCGACGCCGAGTACGCGCTGCCGGCCACGATCGGCGACTACACGGACTTCTATGCCTCGATCCATCATGCCACCGCGGTGGGCAGGCTGTTCCGGCCGGACCATCCCTTGACGCCGAACTATCGATGGATGCCGATCGGTTACCACGGGCGCGCCTCCTCGGTCATGATTTCATCGACACCCTTTCACCGGCCGCTCGGTCAGCGACTGCCGGCCGGCGCCGACACCCCGGAATTCGGGCCGAGCGCGCGCTTGGATTTCGAGCTCGAGGTCGGCGCGTTCATCGGCCGCGGCAACGCGGCGGGCACACCGATACCCATTGCCTCCGCGGAGCAACACCTGTTTGGTCTGTGTCTTCTGAACGACTGGTCGGCCCGCGACATCCAGGCCTGGGAATACCAGCCCCTCGGTCCGTTCCTCGGCAAGAATTTCGCGACCACGATATCGCCGTGGGTCATCACGCGCGAGGCACTCGCACCGTTCCGCTCGCCGTGTGCGCGCCCCGATGCGGACCCGCACCCCTTGCGCCACCTCGAGGATCCGAGCGTGCGCGCCGCCGGCGCCTTCGACGTGCAGCTCGAGGTGCTGCTCGACACCGCGGTCATGCGGGAGCGGGGAATGCAAGCCGTGCGCATCAGTCGAACGAACTTCCGCCACGCCTACTGGACCGTCGCGCAAATGATCGCGCATCACACGGCGGGCGGCTGCAATCTTCGGCCCGGAGATCTGTTCGGCAGCGGCACGCAGTCCGGCCCCGAGCCCGCGGAGGCGGGCTCGTTGCTCGAACTCACCGCGGGCGGCGGCAAGCCGCTCGCCTTGCCGGGTGCGCAGACGCGCAGCTTTCTCGCCGACGGCGACCGGGTGATCATGCGCGGCTGGTGCGAGCGCGCGGGCTTTGCGCGGCTCGGCTTCGGCGTCTGCGAGGCGCAAGTGCTGCCCTCGCCCGTCATCCACCCGGGGAGCGCAGGATGAATCTGTACACCTATTACCGCAGCTCTGCGGCGTTTCGCGTGCGCATCGCGCTCGAACTGAAGCGGTTGTCCTACACGTCGATTCCGATCCACCTGTTGCGCGAGGGAGGCCGGCAACGCAGCCCGGAGTACGCGGCCCGCAACCCGGCGCAGTTGATCCCGGCGCTCGATGTCGACGGCGCGACGCTCACCCAATCCCTCGCGATCCTCGAATACCTCGAGGAAACCCATCCGCGGCCGGCGCTGTTGCCGGCTGACGGCATCGGCCGGGCGCGCGTGCGTGCGCTCGCTCTCTCGATCGCCTGCGACATCCATCCCTTGAACAATCTGCGTGTGCTGCGCTATTTGGGCTCCACCCTCGCGATCGAGGAGGATCGGCGCAACGCATGGTACCGGCACTGGATCGACATCGGCTTCGCGGCG
>JABEVI010000257.1 GCA_013044085.1 Steroidobacteraceae bacterium | reverse complement strand
GCCGCGCTACGATGCCCGTCGTAATGCTCGGCGATTCGATGTCGGCGGGCTTCAGCCCTCGAACGAATAGCCGAGATGCAGCAGGATCTTGTCGCCAGCTTTCAGGTTCGTGATCGTCGGCGGCGGAAAATGCACCACCATGTGCGCGCCCATCGACGTGACGTGGACCATGCCTGACTTGTGGTCGACCTTGGTCACCGTGCCTGGCATGGCGTGATTGCCGAGCAGCGCGCCCGGCTTTGCAGTGACCTCGTGCGTCGATTTCACGCCCGTCATGTTGTGGGCATGAGCCGTGGCCGCGCCGAAGGCGAGCGCCACCGTGGCCGCCGCCGTGCAGATTGCCGGGTATTTCATGAACCGCTCCTTGAGTATTGGATGATTTGCATTCGTATTGAATCCGCCCGGACCGTTCCCGTCAAATATGGTCGCTATGCAAGCAATATGTGGCGTTGTATATCGGTCGCCGGCGGAAGAGACATGATATCCATCAGAAGCTCCCTTGCGTCACTGCCGTCCGCCAGGTACTTGCCCCGCTGTTGGGGATGCCAAGTCTCATCCGCGACCTACCTTGAACGTTCGGTGGTGAATTTCAACACCGCGACCTGATCGGCCTCGCCCCCGAAAATGCCGTATGCCGTCGCGAAGTGCTCGTTGAGAAGGTCCCCGGGTAGATCCGGGGCGACTTCCTCGAGCACGGACGTCTTGCGGATCCGATCGATAGAGAAGGTCCGCAGCGCATCCCGAAGCTCATCCCAGGCGTCGAGGTACCATGTCTCCCGGTAGTGGATCACGCGCTGTGGCGAGACGGTCCGGCCAGGCGGGCGACACGATCCACGCGTCGGCGATCGTCGATGAGTCTGGGCGTCTTTACTTTGCGCTCCGCGATCTCAATGATGTCGTCATCGCGCGCCGTCGTCCGGCCGCGCCCACGGTGCCTGTGTAAAGTGCTCCGCCAGGTACCCGATCAGGGCTTGCACTCGCGCCGGTCGTCGGCGTCCGGGGGGTGTGACGATGTGCAGCGCGACAGGCTCGACCCCCCAATCGTCCATCGCGGTTTGCAGCACGCCCGTGCGCAGGTCCTGCCAGACGATGAACTCGGGTTGTAACGCCAGTCCGAGGCCGGCACGAAGCGCCGGCATCAGCCCGTCAGCGTTGTTCACGCGTAGTGGCGTCGTCATCGCTTGTGTAAAGTCTCCGTGCCGCGCATGCCTGAAATGCCAGTTCGCGCCGCCGGGGGCGTAGGCGTACTGCAGTGCGTGGTGTCCGGCCAGGTCGCGCGGATGACCAGGCCGCCCGTGCTGCTGGAAGTAGCCTGGCGCGCCCACCAAGAGCACACGAATGCCACACAGACGGCGCGCCAGGAGGCTCGAGTCCGCCAGCCGTGAAATGCGCAGTGCGAGGTCGAAACGTTGGGCCACTAGATCGACGATCTGGTCACTGAATTCCACGTCGAGCTCGACCTGCGGGTGCCGAGACAGGAAGTTCGGAAGCAGCGCCGCCAGATGCGACAAGCCGAAGGACATCGGCGCACTGACACGGACTGGGCCGCGCAGGCTGGACGCCTGTTCGGCGAGTTCCGCCTCGACGGCTTCGGCCTCCTCGAGCATGCGTGAAGCGCGCTCGAGCGCGGCCCGGCCGGCGTCGGTCAGGGACAGTCGCCGCGAGGTGCGATGAAGAAGGCTCGCCTGAAGGCGTTTTTCCAGTCGTGTAATGGCCTTCGAGACGGTCGCTTGCGAAACCTGCAGCTCGCGCGCGGCGCGCGCGAACGAGCCCTCGGCGGCAACCTTGGAGAAAATCGCCCAACCCTCCAGATCTGGCAGCGTGCTCATGATGCTTGGTGCTCCCTGGGTCACTAGATCACGACAAAAGTGGAAATCATGTTATTCGATGCATTCCGTTGTTTCCATGATCAGTGGCTCCTACAGTGTGCACATGACGCTTCGGCAGGGTGACGGGCTGGAAAGTCCGCGAGCGGCGCAAGCCTGCACTCACCCCTCCGTCGTCTTTGTCACCGGGAGAGATCGATGATCGAACGCCGCGGCTTCGAAACCCTCGGGGGTGCCAATCACGGATGGCTAGACGCCCGGCATCACTTTGCATTCGGTGAGTACCACGACCCCCGGCGGGTACAGTGGGGCGCGCTACGCGTGTGGAACGACGACACCATCCAGCCCGGAACCGGATTCCCGCCTCACCCACACGCGAACATGGAGATCATCACCTTCGTGCGCGAGGGGGCGATCACCCACCGCGACAGCCTGGGCAATCAGGGGCGTACGGCGGCCGGCGACGTACAGGTCATGAGCGCGGGCGCGGGCATTCGCCATTCCGAATACAATCTCGATCCCGGCATCACTCGCATTTTCCAGATCTGGATCCTGCCCGATCGCGAAGGTGAACCGCCATGCTGGGGCACCAAGCCGTTTGCGCAAGCCGGCCGGTCCGGACGCTTCGTCGCGCTCGCCAGCGGATCGGCCGGCGACGGGGACGCCCTTCCGATCCGCGCCAACGCCCGGGTGCTGGGGGCGACGCTGACGGCCGGCACAAGCGCCGAGTACGAATTTTCCGATCCGACCCGCCACGGCTACCTGGTGCCGGCGACCGGGCGCGTGGACCTACACGGCATTGTGTTGAACGCCGGCGACGGTGCGGCCATCACCGGCGAGACACGCATTCGCATTACCGCGCTGGCCGACAGCGAGTTGGTGCTCGTGGACGCCGCGGCATGATTCTGTCTGTCGCCGGCCCGCCTTTCGCAACCCCTGTTTCTACTCATGAAGGATGCTCATCATGTCCAAATTCGGTGCTGATCGCTATTCGAATGCTGCGCTGCTGATCGCGCGGTTCATGTTGGTCCTGCTGTTCTTGATCTTTGGCTGGCAGAAACTCACCGGCTTCAGCGGAACCGAGGCGTACATGACCCAAGTCGGTGCGCCTCTTCCCTGGCTGGCCACGCTCATCGCCATCGTCATGGAGTTCTTCGTCGGTATCGTGCTGCTGCTCGGCGTGGCGGTGCGGCCGCTGGCACTGCTGATGATCCTATATACGTTCGGCACCGCGCTCATCGGCCACCCGTACTGGGCGCTGGCCGGAATGGACCGCTTCGAGGCGATGATCGGCTTCTACAAGAACATCAGCATCATGGGAGGCTTCCTGCTGCTGTACGTGACCGGCGCAGGCCGATATTCGGTGGACGGACTGCTGCAGCACGCCTGAGGAGCCGTCACACGAGCAGGCACCGAGACGCGGGAGTCGCACTCGACGCGACCCAGCAACGCATGGGCCGCGGCGGGTACCTGCACGGTCCGCCGAAGAACCGCCGGCTTACTTGCTCGACACTCCCAACCTGTTCAGGTCGCGCTGGGCAGAGGTGTACCCTTGCGCGGCCGCCTTGCGGAACCAGACGACTGCCCGCGCCGTATCCTTGGGCACGCCGGCGCCGTCGGCACGCGCGATTCCCATGTCGTACTCGGCAGCGGCAAACCCTTGTGCCGCTGCCTTGCGAAACCAGGACACCGCCTTGGCGTAGTCTCTGGGGACCTCGGATCCTTGCGCATACATGGCGCCGAGGCTCGTTTGCGCCAGATAATATCCCTGATGCGCGGACCTTCGATACCACAAAACCGCCTGCCGAGGGTCTCTGGCCACGCCGTCTCCGCTTGCGTAGGCGGCACCGAGGTAGTACTGCGCGTAGCGGTTCCCCTGCTCGGCCGCGAGCCTGCACAGTTCGGCCGCCTTGGCCGGATCCTTGCCTACGCCATTTCCTTCCTTGTACAGCAACCCCAGGTTGTATTGCGCCTTTGCGTATCCGAGGTCAGCGGCCTTTTCGAACCATCCGGCGGCGCGCGTCGCGTTCTTCGGCACGCCAATCCCCTTGGAATACATCACACCGATGTCGTACATCGCATCCGGAAAGTGCCGGTCCGCAGCCTTATGGAACCACGCCAACGCCTGCCTTAGATCCTGCGTTGTCCCGTTCCCCGTGACATACAACATGGCGAGATTCGTCTGCGCAACCGGCTGACCCTTCTCGGCGGCCTTGTTGTACCAGAAGAAGGCCTGCCGAGAGTTCTGCGGGACGCCCCGGCCATTCGCGTACTGGATGCCCAGTTGACTCTCCGCGCTGGCATAGCCCATGTCCGCCGCCTTCTGGAACCATGAAATTGCCTGTGCCAGGTCCTGGCCTGGACCGTCATGCAAAAGCATCATGCCCAAAAAATACTCGGCGTCGGGCAACCCTTTGTCGGCGCACTTGCGATACCAGGCCGCCGCCTTCACGTAGTCCACGGGCACACCATCGCCATGGGAGTACATGACACCGAGGTTGAATTCAGCATCCGAGTTGCCCTGCGCCGCGGCCTTGAGAAACCATGCGAGGGCCTGCGGGTAGTCCTTCGCAATGCCTTCTCCCGTTGCGTACGCGACTCCCAACCCGAATTGCGCCTTGGCGTTCCCCTGTTCGGCTGCTGCGCGCAGATCGTTGAGCGTGGTCTGGGCTCGCACACTCAACGTCATGCCCGCAATCAGCAGTACCGCCGCTGCCACGACGGTCAGCACCCAGGCACCATGGGTGTACGGTACCTCCGGCGGATTTCGCATTTGACCGATCCTCACGTGAATTTCAATGAACCAGAAGGTCCAGGCGTCGTTGTTCTAATGAGGACGCGACATCGCCGTCAGAACCGACTCACCGCTCGACTCGTGTGTCGCGCACGCCGCGGATTCATCGCGGGGCAATAAGAGGTCTGTCCTTTCCATGCTCTCAGGAGTCCTTGTATCACGGCAACGCCTTCGCCAGGTGCCCATGCGCGAGCGGCACCGCCATTTCGACGGCGGCCGTGAAGTCCGCACGCACCAGTTCGATCGGCACCGTGCGCCAGAAAAAGTCCGCCCATACGAACTCGGCGGAGGGCGTCGACGTTTTCTCAAACCCGCCCGCATAACGCACGTAACCCGCGAGCGAACGGTAAGGGACGTCGATTAGGTTGCGCGGGTGTGCCGGAATCGAACTGTAGTAGTGGCGAACGCCAATCTCATCGAGCGGGTGTATCCAAAGATTCTTCTCCATCTCATGCCAGAAGTCCGTGGCAGCGACGCTCGACAGGTCCGCCTGAATCTCGAAGAAGCCGGTCTCGACCCTCGATTCCCGGGCGGCACGTCCCAGGTGGTGATGATCGATGACATAGACGCGGCCGTGCATCCCTATCACCCGCGGGCATCGTGTGCGCGCGAATGAATTCGGTTCGCGCATCCGGCGCGAGCGCCTCGAGTTCCTTGATTTTGTCCGCTACCTCGATCATCCCTACGGTCATCTGTGTGGGCAGCAGTTTGTCGAACGAGGATTAATTGACTTCCGACATCACGCCGCGGGCTGACTCGCCGCGATTGACAGGTCGATGTTCATACGCCCTTCCAGCTTCGACGTGAACAGGCCGATCAGCTTCCAGCCGATAAATCCGCGATGGATGTTGCGCCAGACGCAGATCCAGGGATTCATACACATTGCGGTCGGCGTCGGCGAGTTGGACGACGAAGACGTGGACGGTCGAGGTGAGCGCCATAATTCTTCCCGGCGCGTGCTACTCGCGCCCGCCCCAGCGCCATGAAGGTGGTTCACCCTTCGCGTAGCAAGCCCACACGAACAACGCAGTCATGAGCGCAACGCCGCCCGCGAATCCCAGCGGGTGTAGCGGCAGCAAGCGCCGTGCGGCGGCGGCGATTCCGGCGAGATAGGCGAGTAAGAGCACCCAACCCTGCCAGGTTTGGGGCGGGCCCCACCCCCACCCGAAGCGTTTCGCAGGAAACCAGTAGCGGGCGTTTCGATCCACGGGTGAGATTATGGCAGTGCTGCGCCGGCGGGTCGAATTCGCACCCCGGAACGTGCCTCGCGCGCTCCCCCTGGCGCGAGCGCAGGGAAAACATGCAAAGTGCGGGCCGAGAGAGTGTTCGTGCCTGCCGTAAGGGCCGGACACCGTCCCCGGTGGCGCCTGGGAAATCCACCGCGATCGTGTCGTCCAAAAGGGGCGTGGCTTGTCCAAAACCTGTCGTTGGCTGGTGTTCATGTGGATCGCGGTGCAGTGGATCATGGCCGATTCGATCTATCCAATCAGACTCATACCCCGCTGGAAAAAGCGAGGTCTGGTCTAGGCGACATTTTCTGGTAGACTGCGGGCCGCAAAACGTAACAGCCGGCCGCTTGCCGTTTCTGTCGATATCG
>JABEVI010000256.1 GCA_013044085.1 Steroidobacteraceae bacterium | reverse complement strand
TTGCCTTCGAGCAGGATGCGCGGGCGGCGCGGATTGATCCAGACGATGTGGTTGTCACCGTGCGGAGTGTGCAGTTTCGCGAAACTCTTGCCGCCGTCATGCGAGACCCACAGCGCGTCGACCTCCGGCACGTACACCGTATTGGCGTCGGTCGGGTCGGCGTAGATGCTCATGTAGTAGAAGGCCCGCTGGCGCAGGCTCCAGTTACGATTGACACGCGCCCAGGTGGCGCCGGCATCGTTGGAGCGAAACACGCCGCCGTGCTTTGCCTGCACGATCGCGTAGACCACGTTCGGGTCGGCGGCGGCGACACTGACACCGATGCGCCCGAGAATGCCGCGGGGGAACCCTGCGTTACGCGAAATCTCGCGCCAATGGGCGCCGCCATCGATGCTCTTGTACAGGCCGCTGCCCGGACCCCCGTCCTGCAACGTCCATGGCTTGCGGTACGCCTGCCACAGGGCCGCGTACAACACCTGGGAATTCCCCGGATCCATCACCAGGTCGATCGCACCGGTCTTGGCGTCGACGTAGAGGATTTTCTTCCAGTGCCGGCCGCCGTCGACCGACTTGAACACGCCGCGCTCCGGATTGGACTTGAAGACATGGCCCATCGAAGCGGCGTACAGCACATCCGGATCGTGCGGATCGACCACCAGGGCGCTGATCGTGTGGGTGTCGGCGAGACCGGCCGTGTGCCAGGTCTTGCCGGCGTCGTCGGAGCGGAAGACACCGTCGCCGGTGATCACGTCGCCGCGGATGTCGCTCTCGCCGGTGCCGACATAGATCCGCTTCGGCTCGGAAGGAGCCACGGCGATCGCACCGATGCTGTTGCTGTCGCCCGGCAGGGAGCCGTCGGTGAGATTGGTCCAACTGACGCCGTAGTCGTCACTGCGCCAGACGCCGCCGTCGACCGCGCCCATGTAGAAAAGATTCGGCTCGCTCGCGACGCCGTCCACCGCCACCACGCGTCCGCCGATATAAGGCCCGACGCTGCGCCATTTCAGCGCCGAAACCGCCGCCATCGTCACGCCCGTCAGGCCGATGGACAACGCGACAAACAACGCGACCCGCCCGCCGTGCACCCGCAAACCCGATCCGTTAGGATTGATCAACGACGTCTCCCCGTTGTGATCACGAGTCGATCATGACACGCCGTCGCGGGCGGTGTCCCCATATTCTTGAATAGGCGGGAAAAATGTCGATTAGGAGGGTGATGTGATCGGTCTCGAGTGGTTTGCCGCAAGCGTGCCTGTCGTGGACCGCGCGGCGCGGTGGGCGCCGGGTGCACGCGGGCCGCGCCGATGAGGGATTTCGCCCTCGAGGTGCATTTCTCGCAATGGGAGTTCGCGGCGAAGCACCATCTGACCGCGTCGGACTGCGAAACCATGAGTCTCGACGGGCTGCTTGGACTGGCGAGCGCGCAGGATCGAAGCGCCTTCGAGCACATCGGTCTCGGCTACACCGAGACGTTCGGTGCCGCGGCGCTGCGGGCCGAGATCGCGCGTACCTACGACACCGTCGGCCCGGAGCACTTGCTCTGCTTCGCCGGTGCGGAGGAAGGCATTTACGCGGCCATGCGGGTCTTGCTCGACCCCGCCGATCACGCGGTGGTCATCACGCCGAATTACCAGGCGGCCGAGACTGTGCCACTCGACATCTGCGAGGTGACCGGTGTCCCGCTGGACATCGAGCGCCACTGGGATCTGGATCCTGACCGGGTGCGTGCGGCGCTGCGGCCGCATACCCGGCTCGTCTCGATCAATTTCCCCAACAATCCCACCGGCAAAATCATTTCGCGCGAGGCTTTCGATGCGATCGTCGAAATCTGCCGCAGCCGCGGCATCTGGTTGTTCAGCGACGAGGTTTACCGCCTGATCGAACGCGACCCGCGGCTACGCTTGCCGCAGGCCGTCGACGTCTATGAGCGCGGCATATCGCTCAATGCGATGTCGAAGGTCTACGGTCTGCCCGGGCTGAGGATCGGCTGGCTGGCCTGCAAGGATCGGTCGGCACTCGTGCGTTTCGAGCGTTACAAGCACTTCCCGTCGATCTGCAATTCCGCCCCCTCCGAAGCGCTGGCGCTCATTGCGCTCAAATCCCGCGAGACGATTCTGCAGAGGAATCGAATGCTCGTCAGTGACAATCGCAGCCTGTTGGGGGCGTTTTTTGCCGATTACCCCCACCTGTTCGATTGGCGCGAACCGGACGGTGGCTGCGTCGGCTTCATCCGCTACAAGGGCGCGGAGGGCGTCGAGGAGTTCACGCGCCGGCTCGTCACGGAGTCCGGCGTGCTGTTCCTGCCTTCGAGCATCTACCGCTCGGAGCTTGGTCCCGTGCCCGAGAATTACCTGCGCGTGGGCTTCGGGCGGGCGGGCTTGCCTGCAGGCTTGGCAGCCCTGCGAGGCTGGCTCGAGCGCTAGATGTTCGAGTCCGGTGATGCGGACTTGCGTTTCGCGACGTACTCGAGGAGGGCCTCGTCGATCCCCGGATCCATCGGCGGCGCCACGTACTCGG
>JABEVI010000255.1 GCA_013044085.1 Steroidobacteraceae bacterium | reverse complement strand
GCCGTCGCGGCTCTGCAAACCGACCAACTGCTTGCGAGTCGCCGCCTGCATGGATGCGCGCTGCAAGGAGCGCCGGCCGACGAAGTCAGGTTTTTTCTTGCCGATCGCCCAGCTCAAACCGGCGTCGTCCGGCGTCACGGTGCCGTCCGTGTCCTGGCCGACGATGATGTAGCCCTTCTCGGCACGCAGCACGTGCATGCTCTCCGTCCCATAACAGACGATGCCGTGCTCGGCACCGGCCGCGTGCACCGCCTTCCAAACGGCGAGCCCATGATCGGACGGCACATTGAGCTCGAATCCGAGTTCGCCGGTGAAGCTCACCCGCATCACGAATCCCGGCACGCCGCAGATCCGGCCGGCGGCGACGCTCATGTGCGGCATCGCCGCCGCGTCCAGATCGATGTCCTGCACCAGTGCGCGCAGCACCTCCCGGGATTTCGGTCCCTGGACCGCGATCACGGCCCATTGCTCCGTCGTCGAGGTCAACCAGAGGCGCAAATCGGGCCATTCCGTCTGTCGATAATCCTCCATCATCGCGAGGACGCGCGCCGCGCCACCGGTCGTCGTCGTGACGTGGAAGCGGTTCTCGCCCAGGCGGGCGACGACACCGTCGTCATAGATGAAGCCGTCCTCGCGGCAGAGAATGCCGTAGCGGCAACGACCGACCGCCAGGTTGGCCCAGCTGTTGATGTACAGGCGTTCCAGGAATTCGGCGGCGCCCGGACCGACGACCTCGATCTTGCCGAGCGTCGACGCGTCGAACATTCCGCAGGTCGAACGCACCGTGCGGCATTCGCGTGCGACCGCCGCGTCCATCCCTTCGGAGTCGCGCGGAAAATAGCGTGCGCGCTTCCACAAGCCGACGTCCTCGAAGACCGCGCCCTGGGCCGCGGCCCAATCGTGGATCGGCGTGCGGCGCACCGGATCGAACAGATCGCCCCTCGAGGCACCCGCGAAGCTGCCGAAGGTGGTCGGTGTGTAAGGCATGCGGAAACTCGTCAAGCCGACCTGTGGGATCGGCAGCCCGAGTGCGCTGCCGACGATCGCGAGCGCGTTCATGTTCGAGGTCTTGCCCTGGTCCGTCGCCATTCCGGTCGTGGTGAAGCGCTTGACGTGTTCGATCGATCGAAAGCCTTCACGGGTCGCAAGCGCCAAATCCTTGATCGTCACATCGTGCTGCAAATCGACGAAGGATTTCCCGGAACCCACGCCCGCCAAGGGCATGGCACCGAGAAATCCGTCCGCCGACGGCGCGCCTGCCCTTGGCGAGGCGCCGCGCCGCTCGCCGGCGCCTGCCGGCGCCGCCTCGGTGCCGGCAGCGGTCCCATCCTCGATCGCGCCCTGCAAATCGTAGATTCCACGACAGGCGCCGGCGGAACGTTCGCATTCCGCGGAAGTCTCCGGCAGGAAGGCCTGCAATGGCTCGCTCCACTTCAATTTGCCGCGTGACTGCGAGAACAGATGCACGCTCGGCGTATAGCCGCCGGACATCAACACCGAATCGCACCGTACGATGCGCTTGCGTTCGATCCGTCCCGAAGAATCCAGTTGCGCGAGAGAAATCTGCCCGACCCGCAGGCCGCCTCGTGTGCCGAGAACAGTCGCAGAATTCAACACCTCGATGCCCGCCTGACGCGCCGCCGCCGGCGCATCGCCGGTTGCGCGCGCACGCGTGTCGGCGATGGCCGCGATCCTCACCCCGGCCGCGTGCAGGTCGAGCGCCGCCTGGTAGGCCGAATCGCAGGCCGTGACGAGCACCGCATGCTCGCCTACGCGCACGCCGTAGCGGTTCAGGAACGTGCGCGCCGCGCCCGCCAGCATCACACCGGGCCGGTCGTTGCCCGGGAAGACGAGGGGACGCTCGATCGCACCGGTCGCCAGCACGACCGCGCCGGCGCGCACCTGCCACAGCCGCTCGCGCGCCGCGGCTTGCGGGGGACTCGCCAGGTGATCCGTGAGCCGTTCGTTCAGGCCGATCAAGTTGTGGGGGAAATAGCCGAACGCCGTCGTCCGCGGGAGCAGCCGCACCCGCGGGTTGCGGGTCAATTCCGCGATCGACCGATCGATCCACTCCCGCGCGGGCGCACCGTCGATGGCCGCCCGCGGCTCGGAAAGGAGCGCTCCACCGAACTCCATCTGTTCGTCGCAGAGGATCACGCGGGCCCCGTGCTTCGCTGCGGCGAGCGCCGCGGCGAGCCCGGCCGGGCCGCCGCCGACGACGAGCACGTCGCAGTGTGCGTAGCACTGGGCATACCGGTCGGGGTCCGGTTCGGTCGGCGCGACGCCGAGGCCGGCGGCACGGCGGATCACGGGTTCGTAGATCGACTTCCAGGCGCTCTTCGGCCACATGAAGGTCTTGTAGTAGAAACCCGCCGGAAACAACGGCGACAACCAATCGTTGATCCGTCCGACGTCGGTCCGCAAGCTCGGCCAACGGTTCTGGCTCTCGGCCTCCAGCCCGTCGTAGAGGGCGATCTGGGTCGCGCGCAGATTCGGCGTCACGCGCGCCGTGTCGCGCCGTACGGTCACCAGCGCATTGGGTTCCTCGGCGCCGGCTGAAAGGATGCCGCGCGGGCGGTGATACTTGAAGGAGCGTGCGAGCAGGTGCACGCCGTTCGCGAGCAGGGCGGAGGCGAGCG
>JABEVI010000061.1 GCA_013044085.1 Steroidobacteraceae bacterium | reverse complement strand
TCGAGCACGAGGTTGCGGCCCTTGACGCGCAATTTCACGTCCGGCAACGGCTGCGGATTGCGCCCCCGATGCAGAAGCACGGCCAGGCGCAAAAGCACGATCAGGTATTCGGCCAGACGATCCCACGGCGGTACGAGATGCTCGAGGGCATCGAGGCCGAACTGCCGGCGATGGCCGCCGACCAGCGCGGCGAGCAACAACTGCTCCTCGCGAGGAAAGCCGGGCATATCGGCATGTTCCAGCAAATAGGCGCTGTGTCGTTGGTACTTGGAATGCGCGATATCGAGGCCGGTCTCGTGCAGCCGCGACGCCCAGCGCAGCACCAACTCGGCGAGTGGATCCTCCAGCCCCCATTCGGAACCGACCTGCGCGAGCAGAGCGAGCGCGGTTGCCTCGACACGGTCGGCCTGCAACGTGTCGACGTGATAGCGGGCCTCCATTGCGCGCACACTGCGCACGCGCGCATCCTCATCGGTGAATCGGCCCATCAAGTCATACAGCAGACCCTCGCGCATCGCCCCTTCGGCGATCCTCAATCGCTCGATCGACAGGCTCTCGACGACCTCCAGCAGGATGGCGAGCCCGCTCGGAAAGACCGGGGCACGCTCCGCATCCACCTCGAGAAGTTCCAGCTTCTCGACATGCCCGGCAGCGAGCACGCGCTCGGCCAGGCGGCGAAGATTCGCCGGGGTGATGCGCGGTTCGTCCGGGTACAGGCGTCGCAGCACGTCGCCGATCACGCGCGCGGTCCCGGAGCTGCCGCAGGCCTCGAGCCAGCCGAGTTTGCGGTACCCGGCGAGGATCGGTTCGAGTTCCAGACGAACTGCGGTGCGGGCACGTTCGAAGCGTTTCTCGGTGATTCGGCCGTCGTCGAAGTGCAACGAAGTGAGGCCGACGCAGCCGACTGACAGGCTCTCGAGCAGCACGGGAGTGAATCCCTCGCCGATCACGAGCTCCGTGGAACCTCCGCCGATGTCGATGACCAGACGCTTGTCGGCGCTCATCGGACTGGTGTGCGCGACACCGGAGTAAATCAGCCGCGCCTCCTCGAGACCGGAGATGATTTCGATCGGATGGCCAAGCGCCGCGCGTGCTCGTTCCAAAAACCAGCGCTTGCGTCGCGCGCGACGCAGCGCGTTCGTACCGACGACCCGTACGCTGTCGGCGCGCATCGAGCGCAGCCGCTGACCGAATCGCTCCAGGCAACGCAGCGCCCGGGCCATCGCCGCCTCGTCCAGCCGGCCGCTGTCGCCGAGGCCCGCCGCGAGCCGCACCATTTCACGCAGCCGGTCGAGAATGACGATCTGGCCGTGCGAATGACGCGCAACGACCATGTGGAAACTGTTGGAGCCGAGATCGACGGCCGCGAGCACATCCGGCACCACACGCCCGTTGCCCATTGGGTAAGGCCGGAAATCCTATGCCGAGAACGAGGAACCGCAGCCGCAGGTCGTCTTGGCGTTCGGATTGCGTATGACGAACTGTGCGCCCTGAAGATCTTCCTTGTAGTCGATCTCGGCACCCATCAGGTATTGGGCGCTCATCGGATCCACCAGCAACTGCACGCCGCGGTTCTCGACGCAAAAATCGCCCTCTTCGACACTCTCGTCGAAGGTGAACCCGTACTGAAAACCGGAACAGCCGCCACCGGACACGAACACCCGCAGCTTCAGGTTCGGGTTGGCTTCCTCGCGGATCAGCTCCCCAACCTTGCCGGCGGCGGCATCCGTGAAAACGAGGACGTCGGGCGGCGGTGTGCCGGCGGATTCGGTGCGGTTTTCCATGCCCTTATACTACCCGCATGGGGCTTGTCAGGCAAAGTAGATTGCTCAGGGCGCCGCCTTCGGCTCATCCACATTGCCTCGATGGATGAGTTTGCCGTTGATCTGCGCCCCGGTCGCCGTCTCGATGATCTCGTAGCTGACGTTGCCGAGCACCCGCGCCTTCGGCCCGAGTTTCACATGGGTGCCGGCCTCGATGTCACCCTTGACGATGCCGTTGAGCACGATGTTAGGCACGCAGACCGAGCCCTCGATGCAGCCGTGCTCGCTGACCACGATCATCGAGGTCGACCCTGGCTCAGCCTTGACGTTGCCGGTGATCTGACCATCCAAGTGCAGTCCACCGCCGAATTCGACGTCGCCATTGATGCGGGTGCTCGCCCCGATCAGCGTGTGAATCCGCATCGGCTTGGTTTTCCTGCGCTTGAACATCTCGGTTACCTCATGGCTGAACTGCGTGGCCGTCGGCTTCGGAGGACATTCCCTGCGTCTTCCAGAGAAAGGCCTGGCGATAACCGCGGCCACCCTTGTTGGCGTGCAATTGCACGTCAATGCGGGTCGGAGTGAATCCCGCGGGCAGGTGCAACGCCTCGTCGTATTGCTGAAAGTCGCGAAACGAGTATGCCAGGCTGCGGACGCGCGGGACGGATACTTGCCCGAAGCTCAACGTTTCGGCCCTGCCGGCGCGGTTGCCCCGAAACGACAACTCGAGACGCCCGGCGACCGTGCCGGTCGCCTTGCCCACCTGCATCAGTACGAACTTGAGGTCGAAGCGATGCGCATCCTTGCCCGGCAGGATCTGCATTTGTTGCACTTTGACCCGGACGACCGAATCCGGTTGCACGAGCCCACGATAGAAGGCGAGGTCTTCATGGAGTCGGGCGATCTGGCCCTGCATGTCGGCAAGGTTGCGTTCAACCTGGGCGTAGCCTTCTTGGTCGACGCGCTGCGCCACCTCGGCGGCCGCGAGTTGTGCACGCTGTTGAGCGTTCTGCCTCGAGAGCGTCCGGATCCTCAGATTCGCGGCCCACTGTTGGCGGGCCACAGCGATCAGCCGGTAGCCGGCATCGTATCGGCCAAGCTCGAACACCCCATACAGACCGAGAAGCGCAAGCACGATCGACAAGCCAAGCACGGCCGCCCGACGCTTCGGGGCATAGCTGCGGATGACCAACTTGCGGAAAGACTCCGCCATAGACCCTCGGGATTGCACCGGCCCGCTGGGGCGACGGCGATGGATGACATTACACGAAGCCGGCGCGATTCTGTGAGACTATTGAGGGGCGGCGCGAGAGGCTGACGCCGATCGGCGACAACCGGCCGATCGACGCACATCCGCCATACCCAGGTCGAAAAATCCCCGCAAGGAGGAGTCATGCTTTGGCTCAAGGCTTTTCACGTAATCGCGATGGTCACCTGGTTCGCCGGACTGTTCTATCTGCCGCGCCTGTTCGTCTATCACGCCGACACGACGGATGAACCCGGACTGGCCCGCTTCGAAGTCATGGAGCGGCGACTTTTCAAGCTGATGACCATCGGCGCCCTGGCGACGATCGGGCTGGGCGTCTCGATGATCGTGGAGGCTCCGGGCTATCTGCGGATGGGCTGGCTGCATGCAAAACTCGGCTTGGTCCTCCTGTTGATCGCGTACCACGTCTACTGTCACCGGCTGATGCGCGATTTTGCGCAGCGCCGCAACCACAAGACCGCGAAGTGGTACCGCCTGTTCAACGAAGTCCCCTCGCTGCTGTTGATCGCGATCGTGGTGCTCGTGGTCGTGAAACCGTTCTAGCTCAGGGAGTGCGCTCGATTTCCGGCCACCACTGCGGGTACGGCGGCAAGCCGCCGGGAAACAGCAGTCCCCCGAGTTCGTGCAAAGCGCGCACGTAAACCCGGCGCTTAAAATAGACGACTTCGCGTACAGGCGTCCAGTACTCGGCCCACCGCCACCGATCGAATTCCGGTTGAGCGGTGGTATCGAAGCGCAACTTCGACTCGTCGGTGACCAGGCGCAGAAGAAACCAGCGCTGCTTCTGGCCAATGCAACGATCACGGACATACTGACGCGGCAAACGGTACCGCAACCAGCCGCGCGTCGAACCGAGGACCTGCACGTCGTGACGTGCCAGGCCGATTTCCTCGTTCAATTCGCGAAACAACGCATCCTCGATGCGCTCGCCGCGATTGACACCGCCCTGCGGAAACTGCCATCCACGACCGCCGACCCGGCCGCCGAGGAACACCTTGCCGGATTCACCGGTGAGCACGATGCCGACGTTCGCCCGGAACCCGTCCCGATCGATGTAGTCGACCTTGGAATCTACGGACACGGCAGCATTCTTCCGCCGCGCGCAGCGGCATCGCTCCCGCGCCGCGAGCCGCTCACGGGATCATCCGGCGCCCACCTGGACGCGGTTGCGACCGAGAGCCTTGGCGCGATACAGGGCGGCATCCGCGTCCGCAAGCAGGCGGTTGGCGAGGGCCGCAAGATCCGTCTCATGCCGGCCCGGGCTGAGCGCGGCGACGCCGACCGAAACGGTGAGGGTGCGTTCGATCTGCGCGGTCAACGCAATGGGTTCGGCGGCGATTGCGCCGCGAACCCGCTCGGCGAGCGTC
>JABEVI010000060.1 GCA_013044085.1 Steroidobacteraceae bacterium | reverse complement strand
CTCGGCGGCCCCGCGATGTTGCGCGAGATCGACGCCTACCCGCGGCGGCGCTTGTGAGGATGGCGCGACCTGCGCCCCCGGCGGCCGCAGTTGCAGCGCCTCGCAGGCCGCATGGGTCGGGTCGGCACGATTCAAGGTGTAGAAGTGGAACTGCTCGACGCCTTGCGCCCGCAGGCGCCGCACCTGCGCGACCGCGACCTGCATCGCGACCCGCCTGGCAGCCTCGCCGTCCGCCTCCAACCCTTCGAAACGCCGGTGCAGCCAGGCGGGTATCGACGCACCGCAACGCCCGGCGAATCGCAACACCTGTTCGAAGCGTCTGATCGGCAAAATGCCCGGTACGATCGGCACCTCGATGCCGGCCGCACGGCAGCGATCGCGGTAACGCAGAAACGCGTCCGTGTCGAAGAAGAACTGGGTGATCGCGGCGCTTGCACCCGCGTCGATTTTGCGCTGCAGGTTCCGCACGTCCGCCTCGACGCCGCCACCGTCCGGGTGCCCCTCCGGGTACGCGGCGACGAATATCTCGAACCGATACCGCGGGGCGAGGTCGGCGACGAGTTCCGAGGCGAAGCCGTAGCCCTCGACCACGCCCTTGCCACCGACTGTCGCCTTCTCAGGCCCGGTCGGCACGTCACCGCGCAGCGCGACGAGACGCCGAAAACCCTCCTGCCAGTAGCGCGCGGCGAGTGCCCGCACCTCGGTCCGGCTTGATCCGGCGGCTGCCAGGTGCGGCGCCACCGGCAAGCCCCACTCCCGGTGCAAGCGGCGCGCCCAGTCGAGCGTGCGTGCGCGATGGGAGCCATCCGCACCGTGCGTCACCGAAACGAACTGCGGCCCGAGCGGCGCCAATCGGCTGACCGCCACCGCGAGTGCACGCTCGCCGGCCTCGTCGGCCGGCGGGAAAAATTCAAAGGAGACGTTCAGGGGCGGCGACATGGGGGGATGACGATGCAAGAACGGGCATAATGATTCAAACTCATTATTTTCATGGAAACCGTGAAGGGAATTCATGCCGCAACCCGTGCTCGAACTGCGCCACTTGGAGACCCTGCTCGCCCTCGACGAGTGCGGCAATCTGTCGAAGGCCGCCGCCCGGCTGTACCTGACCCAGTCGGCGCTCTCGCATCAACTAAAAGCGCTCGAGCGCCACTACGGCACGATTCTGCTCGTCAAGAACGTACGCCCGGTACGTTTCACGGCGGCCGGGACCCGGCTGCTCGATCTGGCGCGCAGCGTGCTGCCCCAGGTCGCCGATGCCGAGCGCGAACTCGCCCGTCTTGCCGGCGGCGGCGGCGGGCCATTGCGGGTCGCCGTGCAATGCCACAACTGCTTCGATTGGTTGATGCCGGCGATGGACGCATTTCGCCCGCTTTGGCCGGGTGTCGAGCTCGACATCATCTCCGGCTTCGTCGCCGACCCGCTGCCGCTCGTGGAACGTGCCGATGCGGAACTTGCGGTCGTTCACGATGAGCCGCCCGCGCGACCGCTGCTCAGCTTCAGTCCGCTGTTCCGCTACGAAAGCGTGGCGCTGATGAGCCCGACCCACCCCTTGGCCGCGAAGCCGTGGCTCGAGGCCGCCGACTTTCAGGATCAAACCTTGATCACCTACCCCGTACCCGATGAGATGCTCGACGTGATGAAGCACTGCCTCGTGCCGGCCGGCGTGAATCCGCGCCGGCGCACCGCCGAGCTCACCGTCGCGATCCTGCAGCTCGTCGCGAGCGGTCGCGGCATCGCCGCGCTGCCGGCGTGGACGATCGGCCATTACATCGCACGCGGCTACGTCGTCTCGCGGCCGATCGGCCGTGGCGGCCTTCGCTGCGATCTGTACGCGGCAACCCGCCGTGCGGGCGCCGAGGTCGCCTATATCCGCGAGTTCATCACCCTGACCCGGTCCCTGTGCCTGACCGAACTGCAGGGTGTCTCGGCCCTGTAGACGCCGCATGGCGCCGGCGCGCGGTATATCATGCGCCCCCGCGGTCATTTCACGGATCCAAGGAGAGTTGATGATGGGAATATTCACGCACGTCTGTGTCGGCACCAATGATGTCGCGAAGAGCCGCAAATTCTACGATGCCGCGCTCGCGCCGCTCGGCATCAAAAACCTCGGCCCGTTCGGCGATTCGGCCTTCCTGTACGGTGCCGAGGGCCCGGAGTTCCTGGTGACGAAACCTCGCGACGGCCAGCCGGCGACACATGCGAACGGCGGCACCATCGGGTTCGCCGCATCGACCCGCGCGGCCGTGAAGGCCTTTCACGCAGCCGCGCTCGCCAACGGCGCCACCGACGAAGGCGCGCCGGGCCCGCGCACCTTCACGCCGACGTCCTACGCGGCGTATGTCCGCGATCCGGACGGCAACAAGATCTGCGCCTACTGTTTCGCGGCCGAGTGAGCGGCGATGAGCCGATGCGCCGCCCGGTGGCGCATCGCGCTCACGCGCACAGGCCCTGGCAGGCCTCGCGCCAGAGCTCTTCGGTCGCCGCGGCGATGACGCGGCCGTCCGAGCCCGGCCCAAGCGCGGCGCCCTGCCAGTCGCTGATGCGGCCGCCGGCGCCCTCGATGACCGGGATGAGCGCCAGGAAATCGTGCGCTTTCAGGCGTGACTCGATCACCAGATCACAATACCCGGCGGCCAGCATGCCGTACTGGTAGCAATCGCCCCCGAAGCGGCGCAAGGCCGCACCCGCGCTGACCGCCTCGAAACGGCGTCGATCACCCGGATCGAACAACTCGGCCGACGTCGAGTAGACCGTCGCCTCGGCCAGACGCCGGCAAGCGCTCGTACGAATCACCCGGCCGTTCAACGTCGACGGCGCACCGTCGCTGCCGAACCAGCGCTCCTCGAGCGCCGGCGCCTCGATCACGCCGAGCACCGGGCGCCCGGCGTACCGCAATGCGATCAGCGAGCCGAACAACGGAAAGCCGCTCACGAAGCTCTTCGTTCCGTCGATCGGATCGAGGAACCAGGTGAATTCGCCTTCGCCCTCGGCGCCGAACTCCTCGCCGCGGATCGCGTGAGCGGGAAACTCCCGGCGGATCATGCGGCGCCACTCGTCCTCGATGCCGCGGTCGGCCACGGTGACCGGGCTGCCGTCGGCCTTTTTCTCGACCTCGAGCGACGCACGAAAGTGCTGTCGCGCGATGCCGCGCGCGGTGTCGGCGAGCCGCTCGCACAGACGCACCGCGGCGGCGTAGTCCGGATGGTCGATGAAATTCATCGCTTGAATCGCAGGCCGCCTGCTCAGTGGATCGAGGTGCCGCCGCCCGTCGACGGGCCCTGGAAGATGCCGGCGACATCCACCGCGTCGAAGACGTAGGCTCGGTTGCAAAAATCGCAGCGCACCTCGACGTTGCCGCGCTCCACGAGCAACGCGCGCGTTTCCGTCTCGCCGAGTCCCTGCAGCATGCCGCTCACCCGTTCCCGCGAGCATCGGCAACGGAAATACACCGGCGCCGATTCGAACAGGCGCAGATCGTCCTCATGGAACAAGCGGCGCAGGATCTCGCTGTCGGCGAGCGTGCCGAGTTCCTCGGCGGTGAGCGTCTCGCCGATCAACTGCACGCGCCGCCAGGCATCTTCGATCGCCGCATCCTCGCCGGAGGCGGTGCGAGCGTCGCCGGGCAGTTTCTGCAGCAGCATGCCGGACGCGCCGTTCGCATCCGCGTGCAACCACAGCCGCGTCGGCAGCTGCTCGGAATTCTCGAAATAGCGCTGCAGGCTGTCGGCGAGCCGCGCGCCCTCGATCGGCACGACGCCTTCGTAGCGCCGCCCCCGATCCTCGCTCTCCAGCGTGACCGTGAGATTCCCCGCCCCGACCAGTTCATCGATGCGGCTCGCCGATGCGCCGTCGCGATGACGCGCGAGACCACGGACGCCGAACCCCTCGGTGCATTGCGCAAGCAGCAGATGAACCGGGCCCGGCCCCTGCAACTGCAGCGACAGCACGCCGTCGAATTTGATCGTGCTGGCGAGCAGCAGCGCCGCCGCCACCGCCTCGCCGAGCACGTCGCGGACCGCTTCGGGATATTCCCGATGCTCGATCAGCGCGTGCCATGCGGCATCGATGTGGACGAGTTGCCCGCGAATCGGCAGCTGCTCGAACAGGAAGCGGCGCAGGCAGTCGCGGTCACGCATCCTCAGGCGCCGCCGAGTTTCGCCCTCAACAGCTCGTTGAGCTGCGCCGGGTTGGCCTTGCCTTCGGTTGCCTTCATGACCTGGCCGATGAAGAAGCCGAACAGTTTGTCCTTGCCGGCCCGATAGTCCGCAAGCTGCTTCGGATTGGCCGCGATCACCGCGTCGATGACCGCCGCGATCGCACCCGTGTCGGTGATCTGGCGCAGGCCCTTGGCGGCGATGATCGCGTCGGCGTCTTGACCCTCGGACCACATTGCCTCGAAAACATCCTTGGCGATCTTGCCCGATATCGTCGCATCGACGATGCGCTGCAGAAGGCCGCCGAGCGCCCGGGGGTCGACGCGTGCATCGCGAATCTCGAGACTGTCGCGATTCAGCGCGCTCGACAGCTCTCCCATGACCCAGTTCGCGGCGAGCTTCGCGTGCGGCGCGCCGACCGCGTCGACGACCGCCTCGAAATAAGCGCCGAGCTCGCGGCTCGCGGACAACACGCCCGCGTCGTAGGCTGACAGCTCGAACCCGGCCGCAAAGCGTGCGGCCTTCTGATCGGGCAGTTCCGGCAGTGTCGCGCGCACCGACTCGATGAACTCGCGCCCGATCTGCAGCGGCAGCAGATCCGGATCCGGGAAGTACCGATAGTCGTTCGCCTCTTCTTTCGAGCGCATCGAGCGGGTCTCGTCCTTGTCCGAATCGTACAGCCGCGTCTCCTGGATGACATGGCCGCCGCTCTCCAGCAGTTCGACCTGCCGGGCAACCTCGTAATGGATCGCCTTCTCGACGAAACGAAAGGAATTCAGGTTCTTGATCTCGGCGCGTGTGCCGAATTTCTCACGGCCCCGCGGCCGCACCGACACGTTCGCGTCGCAACGGAACGAACCCTCCTGCATGTTGCCGTCGCAGATCTCCAGATAGCGCACCAAGGTGTGCAGCTTCTTCATGTACGCGACGGCCTCCTTGGCCGAACGCATGTCGGGCTCCGAGACGATTTCGAGCAGCGGAGTGCCGGCGCGGTTCAGATCGATGCCGCTCGCGTGCGCGAGGCCTTCATGCAGGGACTTGCCCGCATCCTCCTCCAGGTGCGCCCGGGTGATGCCGACCGTCTTGCGCACGCCGTCGTCGAGCACGATGTCGATCGCCCCGCGGCCGACGACCGGCTGCTCGTATTGACTGATTTGATAGCCTTTCGGCAGATCCGGGTAGAAGTAGTTCTTGCGCGCAAATATTGAACGCTCGGCGATCTGCGCACCGATCGCGAGACCGAACTTCACGGCCATGCGGACCGCCTCGGCGTTCAGCACCGGCAACACGCCGGGGTACGCGAGGTCGACGAGCGAGGCCTGTGAATTCGGCGGTGCGCCGTAGGCGGTGGCCGCGCCCGAGAAGATCTTCGAGCGGGTCGCGAGCTGGGCGTGTATCTCCAGACCGATGACGACTTCCCAATCACTCATCATGTGATCCCGGGGGCGACCCGATCGTGCCAGTCGGTCGCCAGTTGATACTGATGCGCCGCGTTCAGCAGCCGGGCTTCCGCGAAATGCGGGCCGATCAACTGAACCCCCATCGGCAGACCGTCGATGAAGCCGCCGGGCATGGACAGTGCCGGCACGCCGGCCAGATTCGCGCCGATCGTATAGATGTCGTTGAGGTACATCGTCACCGGATCGTCGATCTTCGCGCCGATCGCGAACGCCGGTGTCGGTGTGGTGGGCCCGAGCAGCAGGTCCACCCGCTCGAACGCGGCGCGAAAATCGTTCGTGATCAGTTGCCGCACTTTCTGCGCCTTGAGGTAATAGGCGTCGAAGTAGCCGGCGGAGAGCACGTAGGTGCCGGTCATGATGCGCCGCTTGACCTCGGCACCGAAACCCTCGCCGCGCGAACGCTTGTACAGGTCCATCAAATCCCGCGGATCCTCGCAACGGTAGCCGAAACGCACCCCGTCGAAGCGCGACAGGTTCGACGAGCACTCGGCCGGCGCGACCACATAGTAGGTGGGCACCGACAGAGGAAGGTTCGGCAGGCTCATCTCGAGCGTTTCCGCGCCCAGTGACCGGAACACCTCGAGCGCGGCCTCGATCAACGCCGCATTACGCGGTTCGAGTCCGTCGGAGAACTCCTTCAGCAGGCCGATCTTCAAGCCCTTCAACGAAGCCCCGAGCGCCGCCCGGTAGTCCGGCACCGGCAGGTCGACACTGGTCGAGTCCCGGGGGTCGAATCCGGCCATCGCCTGCAGCACGGTCGCCGCGTCTGCCGCCGAGCGCGTGAACACCCCGGCCTGATCGAGGCTGGATGCGAACGCGATCATGCCGTAGCGTGACACGCGGCCGTAAGTCGGCTTGATGCCGGTCACGCCGGTCAGCGCCGCCGGCTGGCGGATGGACCCGCCGGTATCGGTGCCGGTCGCGAACGGCGCAAGGCGCGCGGCGACCGCGGCGGCCGACCCCCCCGAGGAGCCCCCCGGCACCTTGCCGAGGTCCCAGGGATTCTTCACCGGCCCGTAGAAGCTGGTTTCGTTCGACGAACCCATCGCGAACTCGTCCATGTTCGCCTTGCCGAGCATCACCGCCCCGGCCGCCTTCAAGCGCGCAACGACGGTCGCATCGTACGGGGCGATGAAGTTATCGAGCATGCGTGAACCGCAGCTCGTGCGCACCCCGTCGGTACAGAAAATATCCTTGTGAATGAGCGGGATGCCGAGCAGCGGCCCGCTCTCCCCGGCCGCGCGCCGCCGATCTGCGAGCGAGGCTGCCGCGATCGCCTGCGCCGCGGTCACGCTCACCAATGCGTTCAGCACCGGGTTCAGCGCTTCGATGCGGGCCAACAAATGCCTCGTCAACTCGAGGCTCGAGACCTCGCCTCGATCCAGCAGAGCGCCTAGTTCGCCGATCGAACGGTCGTGCAACATCGCATCCTTGGGGTGATTCTCGAGACTCACTCGATCACGCGCGGCACCAGGTACAACCCGCCCTGCACGGCCGAGGCGTTCGCCTGATACTTGTCATGCTGGTCCGTTTCCGTGACTTCGTCGGTGCGCAACCGCTGTGTCTGCCCGGCGAGCGGGTGAGCCATCGGCGCCACCCCCGCCGTGTCCACCTTCGCCAGTTGATCGACGAAAGCAAGGATGGCCGAGAGGCTGGTCACGTAGACCGGCATCTGCTGCTCGGAGATCAGCAGGCGTGCGAGGTGCGCGATCTTTTCGACGTCTTGACGGCTAAGGCTCATGGGATCGACCAATGTGCGCGGCAAACGCGCAAAAACAAGCTCGGCGGATGATACACGTCGCCTTGCTGAAAGTCCTGTCGGTTGTTACATTAGCGCAACTTTTTTCACGCCCCCCGCCAGCAGAAACCTCCACATGTTCAAACGTCTCCGGGGTTATTTTTCCAATGACCTCTCCATCGATCTTGGCACCGCCAACACCCTGATCTACGTCCGCGAGCGCGGCATCGTCCTCAATGAACCCTCGGTCGTCGCGGTCCAAGATGAACCTACCCGCGGCGGCAAGATCATCGTTGCGGTCGGTGTCGAGGCCAAGAATATGCTCGGCCGCACGCCGGGCCACATCACCGCGGTTCGGCCCATGAAGGACGGCGTGATCGCCGACTTCACCTACACCGAGAAGATGCTGCAGTACTTCATCAAGAAGGTGCACGGCAACCGTTTCCTCAGTCCGAGTCCGCGCGTGCTGGTGTGCGTGCCTTTCGGCTCGACCCAGGTCGAGCGGCGCGCGATCAAGGAATCCGCCGAAGGCGCGGGCGCGCGCAGCGTCGACATCGTCCCCGAACCGATGGCGGCGGCGGTCGGCGCCGGACTGCCCGTTCAGGAGGCGCGCGGATCGATGGTGCTCGACATCGGCGGCGGCACCTCGGAAGTCGCGGTCATCTCGCTGAACGGCATCGTCTACGCCTCGAGCGTGCGCATCGGCGGCGATAAGTTCGACGAGGCGATCACCAACTACGTGCGCCGCAACTACGGCATCCTGATCGGCGAGGCGACCGCGGAACGAATCAAGCTGGAGATCGGCTCGGCGTATCCCGGCCAGCAGGTGCGCGAAATCTCCGTCAAGGGTCGCAACCTCTCCGAAGGCGTGCCGCGCAGCTTCACGCTGAACTCGAACGAAATTCTCGAGGCCCTGCAGGAGCCGCTCCAGGGCATCGTCGGCGCCGTCAAACAAGCCCTCGAGCAGACGCCGCCCGAACTCGGCGCGGACGTCGCCGAGCGCGGCATCGTGCTCACCGGCGGCGGCGCACTGCTGCGGGATGTCGACAAATTGCTGATGGAGGAGACCGGCTTGCCGGTCGTCGTCGCGGATGATCCGCTGACCTGCGTTGCGCGCGGCGGCGGCCGAATTCTCGAATTGACCGAGCAACACGGGCCGGGGATCTTTGGACTGGAGTGATGCCGGCGACTAGGGAGCACGCCCATGGTCGCGTTTCGTAGTCACGAGGCAACCGGCCGCCCTTCGGGGTTGTTGCTGCGCAGCGCGCTCTACACGCTGCTCGCACTCGGCCTGATCGTGCTCGACAAGCGCTACGACCAGCTCGGCAAGATACGCCGTGCGCTGTCGATCGTCGTCTACCCGGTGGAACTCGCGGTCAGCAGCCCGTTCGAGGGTTACACCTGGCTGCGTGCGAGCGTGACCACCCGCGATACGCTGCGCGCCGAGAACGCCGAGTTGCAGGCGAAACTGCGCAATGCGCGCTTGCGCCTGCAGCGCTATGCGGCTCTGCAGGCGGAAAACCAGCAGCTGCGCGCGCTGCGCGCGAGCACCGCCGGTGTCGGCCCGAAATTCCTGGTCGGCGACATCATGGACGTCGACATCGATGCGTTTCGCGAACGCGTGCTCGTCGACAAGGGAGCACGTGACGGCGTCTACGTCGGCCAGGCCGTGCTCGACGCCCATGGCGTCTTCGGCCAGGTTCAAAGCGTCGCCGAACGCACCTGCGACGTGATCCTGATCAGCGACGCGACCAGCGCGGTCCCCGTCATGATCAATCGCACCGGACTGCGGACGATCGCCGTCGGCTCGGGCGACCTCGGTCGGCTCGAATTGCCGTACCTGCCGACCACCACGAACGTGGTCAAGGGGGATCTGCTGGTGACCTCCGGTCTCGGTGGGGTCTACCCGGAAGGCTATCCGGTCGGCACCGTGCTCGATATAAAAATCGACCGGGTACGCTCCCTCGCCAAGGTCGACGTGCGCTCGGCGGCGAGACTCGACCGCTCCCGCGTGTTGCTGTTCGTCTGGCCGACGCCGGCGGCGGCGCGGGCGGCGGCACGGCGATGAGCCGCGATCGCCGCATCCGGCGCACGCCGGTCCTGCTCTCGGCGCTGATCGCGCTGATACTGGCGATCGTGCCCTTGCCCCACGTGATCGACGTCCTGCGGCCCGATTTTCTGGTTCTGGTGGTCTATTATTGGTCGATCGAATCACCGAGCAGCGGCGGCCTGACGCTCGCGTTCTTCGCAGGACTCGCAATCGACGTGATCCGGGGTGTCGTGCTCGGCGAGCACGCGCTCGCGCTCACGCTGACCGCGGCCTGGGCGATCCATCTGCGGCTGCGCGTACGCGTGTTCTCGATTCTGCAGCAATCCTTGACGATCTTCGCACTGCTCGGCGCCTATCAGTTCATTCTCTTCTGGGTCGACGGCGCGACCGGCTATCCGGTGACGGTCTGGTCGCGCTGGCTCGCGCCGATCATCGGCGCGCTGCTTTGGCCGATCGTATCCGGCATTTTGAGCCGTCTGCATGAGCGCTGACGAAACCGGAGTCGAATAGCTTGGTCCGGCGTGTTCGCATCAAGGACCACTGGAGCGAGAGGCGCATATTCACGTTCCGCAGCATCGTCGCCGGCGTGATCGTCGCACTGCTGCTGCTCACCGTCGCCAGCCGCCTCTTTTACCTCCAGGTCGTGCGCTATGCGTACTATTCGCAGCTGTCACAGGGCAACCGGGTGCGCATCGAGCCGATCCCGCCGAGCCGCGGACTGATACTGGACCGCAACGGCGTGATCCTCGCCGACAACATGCCGGCCTTCCAGCTCGAGGTCGAGCGCGACCAGGTCGGCAATACGAGGCAACTGGATGCGAGCCTCGAGCGGCTCGTGCAGATCGGGCTGCTCGATGCGGCGGACCTGCCGGCCATCAAGCGCTCGATCATGTCGCGCCCCGCGTACGAGAGCGTGCCGATCAAACTCGAAATGACCGACCGCGAAATGGCGGTCTTCGCACTGCATCGCTTTGAATTCAACGGCATCGACGTACACACCCGCTTGACGCGGCACTACCCGTTCGGACCGCTCGCCGTGCATGCGCTCGGCTACGTCGCGGCGATCAGCGCGCGCGATCTCGCCCATATCGACCCCGCCGTCTACGCCGGCACCACCCTGATCGGCAAACTCGGGGTGGAGCGGGCCTATGAAAGCGAGCTGCACGGCAAGCCGGGCTTCCGGGAGGTGCTCGTGAATGCGGCCGGCCGGCCCGTCACCAAGGAAGGGGCCTATCACCCGAAATTGAAGACCCAATTGCCGGTCGCCGGCTCGACACTGGTACTCGGCATCGACGTGCGAGTGCAGCGCGCCGCGGAAGACGCGCTGCAAGGTTTGCGCGGCGCGGTCGTCGCGATCGATCCGAAGAACGGCGACGTGATCGCGCTGGCGAGTTCGCCGGCGTTCGATCCGAACGAATTCGCGCGCGGACTCACCGACAAGCAATATGCGGCGCTGGAGGACGACCCGGACAAGCCCTTGATCAACCGGGCGCTGGCCGGCGCCTACCCGCCGGGTTCGACCGCCAAGCCCTACTACGCCCTGGCGGCGCTGCACTACGGCGTCATCACGCCGGATCAGCACATCTTATGTCCCGGATATTTCCGCCTCCCCCACAGCCTGCACCTCTACCACTGCTGGAAGCACGGCGGTCACGGCGAGATCTCCATGCGGCGTGCCATCGCCCAATCCTGCGACGTGTACTTCTACAACGTGGCCAACATGCTCGGCATCGACCGGATGCATCATTTTCTGAGCGAATTCGGTTTTGGCAAGCCAACCGGCATCGACATACCCGGGGAAGTGCGTGGACTGATGCCTTCTCCGCAATGGAAGCGGCACGCTTTCAAGGGCCGGGCGAACCAGGTATGGTTTCCCGGCGAAACACTGATCGTCGGCATCGGCCAGGGCTACATGCTCGCGACCCCGCTGCAACTCGCACATGCGGTCGCGACGATCGCCGCGCACGGCCACGGGTTCAAACCCCGACTGGTGATCGGCATCCGCCCGCCCGGATCGACCCGGATGATCCGCCTGCCGCCGCGGCCGGACCCGCCCGTGCGCGGCATCACACCGGATCAGTGGCAAGTGGTCTACGAGGGCATGGAGCAGGCGGCACGCCCCGGTGGCACCGCCGCAAGGATGGCGGCCGGCGCCCCGTACCTGATCGCCGCCAAGACCGGCACGGCCCAGGTCTTCTCGCTCGGCAAGAATGAGAAGTACAACGCCAAGACGATCAAGGCGCGCTTGCGCGATAATGCGCTGTTCATCGCGTTCGCACCCGCCGACGATCCGAAACTTGCCGTGGCGGTGATGGTCGAACACGCCAGTGGCGAGGGCGGCGCGGTCGCCGGGCCGATCGCCCGCAAGGTCTTCGACGCCTACTTACTGCCCGCCAAACCGGAGACATCGGCTCAAAAGCCCGTGACGGCAAAGACTCCATGATCCTCGACGAATTCTCGCCATCGCGAACCCGTCGCACGCTGAGCGCGGGCGGTCGCACCCTGCGCGCCCTGCGCCTCGACGGCCCGTTGACGGGCGTCCTCGCCTTGATCATCTGCATCGGTGTGCTGGTGGTCTACAGCGCCTCCGGTCAGAACGTGAAAATGGTCGAGCACCAGATCGGCAACGTCGTGGTCGCCATTGCGGCGCTCGCCCTGCTCGCGCGCTTCTCGACCCCCCAGTATCTGCGGCTGTTGGCGCCGCTCGCCTATGCGTTCGGTGTGTTGCTGCTGATCGTGGTCGACGTGACCGGCCACATCGACAAGGGTGCGCAGCGGTGGTTGAATCTCGGATTCATGCGTTTCCAACCCTCGGAGATCATGAAGCTCGCCGTGCCGATGCTCTGCGCCTGGTACATGCATGAACGGCCGCTGCCGCCGGCTTTCAAGGACCTGGTGGTGATGGCGCTGTTCATCGCCCTGCCCACCGCCCTGGTCGCCGCCCAGCCGGATCTCGGCACGGCCCTGCTGATCGCCACGTCCGGATTGATCGTGATGCTGCTCGCCGGACTGCAGACATCGATCATCCTGATGTCGATTCCGGTGCTCATCCTCGCCGCCATCGGCGGCTGGCATTTCGTGCACGAATATCAGCGCCAGCGGATCCTCACCTTCATGAATCCGCAGATCGACCGCCTGGGGGCCGGCTACCACATCATCCAGTCGCAGATCGCGATCGGCTCCGGCGGCGTGTTCGGCAAGGGCTACATGCGTGGCAGCCAGGCGCAGCTCGACTTCCTGCCTGAGAGTTCCACGGACTTCATTTTCTCGGTGATCGGCGAGGAATTTGGACTGCTCGGACAACTGCTGGTGCTCTCGCTCTATGCATTCGTGATCGGACGCGCGCTGTACCTGGCGATGCAGGCGCAGGACACCTTCGCGCGGCTGACTGGTGGCGCGATCGCGCTCAGTTTCTTCGTGTACGTGTTCGTGAACTCAGGGATGGTGAGCGGCATCCTGCCGGTGGTCGGCGTTCCCCTCCCGCTGATCAGCTATGGCGGCTCCTCGATGGTGACCATCATGGCCGGATTCGGGATTCTGATGTCGCTGCACTCGCATCGCAAACTCGTCGGGTCTTAAGCGGGTGCGCTCCAGACACCCTGTCCGCCTCGTACTGTTCGCCGCCGGTTCGATCCTGGCGGTGGCGCACCGGGCCGCGGCTCTCGACACGCACCGCGCCGATGTCGCCGGCTTCATCGAACGCGTGGCCGCACGCGACTCCTTCGATCCCCGGCGGCTGCGTGCGATCCTCGCCGCCGCGAGGATCCAGCCGGCGATCCTCGCCGCGATGGCCAGACCGGCTGAAAAGACGCTCTCCTGGCGTCGCTACCGGCCGATTTTCCTCAACGAACAGCGCATCCAGGAGGGCGTCGACTTCTGGGTCGCGCATCGGCGGGAACTCGCCCGATCGAGCGCGCGCACCGGCGTCGCCCCACAGTACCTGGTGGCGATCCTCGGCGTCGAAACCTATTACGGACGCCTGACCGGTCAGTATCGGGTGCTCGACGCGCTGGCGACGCTCGCCTTCGACTCCGCGCCACGGTCGCGCTTCTTTCGCGTCCAATTGGAACAATTCCTGCTGCTCGCACGCGCTCAGCATATCAATCCGCTGACGGCGCTCGGCTCCTATGCCGGTGCGATGGGCGCACCACAATTCATGCCGTCGAGCTATCGACGCTACGGACTCGATGCGACCGCGGATGCTCACGTCGACCTGTGGTCGAACTGGCCCGACATCTTCGACAGCGTCGGTTATTTCCTGCGCGAGCACGGTTGGCAGACGGGCCGGCCGGTGCTGCGTCGCGCACGCGTTGCGGCGGGTAGGACACCACCGGCCGCCGGCACGGATCTCGGCGCACCGATGAGCGTCGCCGCGCTGCGGGCCGAAGGCGTGCGCATCGATGGCGCGCCCGGCCCGCGGCATCGCGCCTGGTTGATCGCGGCCGACGGGCGCAACGGCCCGGAGTGGCGCGTCGGCTTCGCTAATTTTCATGCCATCACTCACTATAACCACAGCCCCCTTTACGCGATGGCGGTCCATGATCTCGCGGTCGCGATAAAACGCCGCGTCCTTTCCCTGCGGACGGCGCCATGAGCAGCCTTACCGGACGCGTGCGGCGCTTGCGTGCGAGCCTGATGCTAGCCGCGGCGGGCGCCGCGCTGAGTGCGTGCCAGAGCACGGCACCGCTGCGGTCCGCACCCCCGGTGACGCTGCCGGCTCCGCCGGCCGACGTGCTGGCGATTCCAAATGCCGTGCCGCGCGTCGAGCCGCGCTCGCCCTATGGCAACCCGCCGTTCTACGACGTGTTCGGCAAGCGTTATTACGTGCGCCGCACCTGTCGAGGTTATGACAAGCGCGGCGTGGCCTCCTGGTACGGACCGGGGTTCTACGAGGATCAGACCTCCACTCATGAACCCTACAACATGTACGCGATGACCGCCGCTCACAAAACCCTGCCGCTGCCGTGTTACGTCCGGGTCACGAACCTGCAGAACGGCCGCAGCGTGATCGTACGCGTGAACGACCGTGGGCCGTTCGTGAAGAACCGCATCATCGACCTGTCCTATACGGCGGCGGCGAAGCTCGGCATGCTCCGCAACGGCACGGCGATGGTCGAGGTACGTTCGATCGACCCGTCCGCGCCGGCCGGCGCCAGCACGCCGGTGAGCACGCTGTTCATACAGGCCGGCGCATTCGCCGATCCAGCGAACGCCGAGCGCCTGCTCGACAAATTGCGCGCCCATGGCTATGCCG
>JABEVI010000254.1 GCA_013044085.1 Steroidobacteraceae bacterium | reverse complement strand
GTGGAAATTGGTGGCGTGCCAGTGGGCGAACCGCCGGCCGGTGTCGAACGAAACCCACATCGACCAGGGGCCCGAGGCGATGCCGTCGACGTCGACGGCGAACAAGCCGAACGTGGTTTGGCTCACCAGGAGTGCGAGCATCGCGAGCACGCTCAACGCCCCCAACGGATTGTGTCCGAGGGGCGCCGGCGAATCGCCGACCCCTCGGCTCAGCAGCTTGCGCAGGTAGCGGAGCGTGGCGGCGGGGCCCCGCACGAAGTCGCTGAACCGCGCGGTTTGCCCGCCCCAGAATCCCCACGCCAGCCGAAACCAGACGACGCCGAGCAACGCGTACCCGGCGATCAGGTGCCACCGCATGTGGTCGCTCTTCGCGGCCCACCAGCAGATCCCGAACAGGGTCACGATCGCCCAATGGGAGAGTCGGGTCGGCAAGTCCCAGACGCGTACGCGGTGCGTCGCCGGCGTCTCGACGGTTGCGTCCATCTACCACCAACTGCTGTGCGCGCGGAACCGGTGATGACAGCTTCCGCAGGCTTGGCCGAGCGCTCGCGCACGCAGTCTGAGCGCGCCGGGATCGTGGCTGGCAACGGTTTGCGCCAAGTCCTGTGCGCGCGCGGCGAGGGTTTTAGCGGCTGACGCGAACGCCTGGGGCTGCGCCCAGATCTTTGCCCGCGCCTTGGTCTTGATCCCGTGACCCTGACCGCTGCCCGCCGGAAACCAGGTTGGTAGCGCGGCCGCGAGGTGCTCGATCTGGTTCGCGTCGGCTGCGACCAGGGTCCAGTCAGGGTTGGCGCGTCCGATTTGCTCGCGGAGCGATTTGGTGGCCTTGCCGAGGGCGTGGAAGTGATCCTGGCGCGCGTGAACGATTTGCGCGACCGCCGCGGGTCCCGGGTGATCGGCGGCGCTGGCGCTTGCCGCGATGCCGATCAACAGCGCCGCGCCGATCAGCGACGTGCGTCGTCGGCTGGCAGCGTGCACGTTCGCGGATACCGTGATGGTCCTGGAATCTCGGTCGACAGTGTGGATCAAAGAAGTCACTCCGGTGATTGAAGAGGCGGGATCGGGGAGGCTCGAGCACGATTTTCGTCCGTCATCGTGGCGGTTTCGTGATGCGCGTGGGCTCCCCGGAAGACAGTCCGAATAGGACCCTTGGGGGGTTGGCAAGTTCCGCGTCGCCGTCACCGACCACGGGGTCGCCGCGCAGGGGCGCTCGCGCGTAGGGTACCGCCGTACGGTCGGAGGGGGGGCTACCCCGTCGACGGGAGGGTCGGTGGCGCCGTGGCCGTCTCGTACGCCGTCAATCCGCGTTGGGCCAGGATTGCCGCCAGGCCGGCGAGCATGACGGTCGCGCAAAATGCGAGCGCGGCGCGATGTTTCTCTCGGCTGACGAGCTTCCGACCGTCGAGCGCGGCGATCAAGAATGGTTGGCCGTGGGTCGTCTCCCCGACGACGCTGAGGCGCGACTGGGATCCGCCGATCTGGGCTTCCACGGCTGCCTTCGCGGCGGCCCGGGCGGCGTCCCATTCAGACGCATCGAGTTGTCCGTCCCGGTTCGTGTCGAACCGGGCGAGCAAAGCGGCTTGATCCTGCTTCCATTCCGACAGCAACGCCCGGACTTGCGCGTCGATCTCCGTCACCAGGGACTGTGACCGGAGTTCTCCCAGTACCGTCACCCGGGCGCCGACCGCGAGGATGCTCTCGGTGTACCGGTAGACGCCGTCGTCGAAGACGGTGGCGAACGGCAGACCGATCGCCGGCGGACCGTCGGGACGGGGGGTCTTGCCATGCCACACGTGACGAGCGGTCGGCGTGATCTCCGCACCGACCGGACCCACCAGACACTGACCGTCGGCATCGTGCAGCAAGAAAGGGCTGACGCTGGTGCCTTGTTCCACGCAGGTCCACACGGCGCCTTTGAGACGTCCCGATCGATACTGCTCCACCTTGTAGTCCCACCATACACAGGGTCGATTCGTCAGCGGTGAGAGGACTTCGCCTTGCGCGCCCGTCGGGCGTGCCTCGCCCTCGAGGTGAACGTATCCTTGCGCCGCCGAGCGGATTTTCGAGATCGGCGTATCCGCCGCAAAGCGATCCCGGCGCAGCAAGCGGAAGAACTGCCAGCCCGCGTACACCGCGGCGAGCCCCAGGAACGCTGCGAGCACGAGTGCATCGTCAGCGCTCTTCAGCGTCGCGGTCATTTCGCGAACGCGGCGGCCAGGTCCACGTCGGCGGTTTGCGCGGCCGCGAACTTCAGCGGATGCGCCGACACGAAGCCGAACAGTCCGGCGACCATGCTGTCGGGGAACGTCTCGATCCGTACGTTCAGCGAATTCACCGCATCGTTGTAGATCTCGCGCCGGTCGGCGATCGCCGTCTCGAGCGCACTGATCCGCGACTGCAGCGTCGCGAACATCTCGTTCGCCTTGAGATTCGGGTAGTTCTCCGCCACCGCGTAGAGCTTCGAGAGGCCCGCGCGCAACGAGTCCTCCGCCATGCTCACGCCGGACACGTTGTTCGCGGCCCGTGCGGCGTCGATCGCGGAACGCGCCGCGATCACTTGCTCGAGCGTTTGCTGTTCGTGTTGCATGTAGCGCTTGCAGACCTCGACGAGCTTCGGCAACTCGTCGTGGCGCTGGACGAGGAGAACGTCGATGTTCGACCAGGCGAGCTTGACCTGGTTGCGAACCCGTACCAGGCCATTGTAAAGGGCGACGAAATACCCGACGATCAGAAGCAACACGACCCCGGTGACTGTGACTGCGATCACGAAACGCCCCTCCCTTTGCGTCGCGATTCGACGCGTTCGGCGCCATCATGACGCGAACGGCGGGCGCGCTGCCATGAATTCTTCCGGAACTGTGGACGCGATGGCAGTTCGAGGGCGCCCGCGCGCGGTGAGTCACGGACGGTTTCGACTTCACGAAAGGGTTCTCCGGTGAGTCTGGCCCGGGCGGTCGTCCTCGCGTGCGGCTGTGCCTACGGCGTCTTGCCGGGCCGAGCGCTCGCCCATGCGACGGACCGGCGGTCGCTGCGGGCCGTGGTCGTGACCGCGACCGCGATTCCGGGCGCATCGATCGAAATCGACAAGATTCCCGGGACCGTCCAGTTCGTCCGTGCGGATGCCTTGACCCGGGAGGGTACCGCGAGCTTGACGACGGCGCTGAACGATCGGCTCTCGAGCATCAGCGTGAATGACAACATCGCGGACCCGTTCCAGCCCGACATCCTGTATCGCGGATTCGCGGCGTCGCCGGTGCTCGGCACCTCGCAAGGGATCGCGGTGTACGAGAACGGCGTGCGTATCAACGAGGCGTTCGGCGACACCGTGAACTGGGATCTGATCCCGGCCAATGCGATCCAGCAGGTCGAACTCGTCAGTTCGAGTCCGCTGTACGGGCTCAATGCCTTGGGCGGTGCGATTTCCGTGACGATGAAGAACGGATTCAGTCACTCGGGGACCGACCTGGAGCTTTCGGGGGGATCGTACGGACAGCGGACGGCTTCCGTCCAATTCGGACGGAAGTCGGGGATCTTCGGCGTCTACGTCGCGGGGCGGGCGCTCGACTGGAACGGCTGGCGGATGTTCTCGCAGGACCGGATGCGCGACGCGTATGCGGCATTGAGCGTCCACACGGAGCGGGCGACGCTCGACGTCAGCTACACCCGGGCGGACAACGAGATGCACGGGCAAAGCCCGGCCCCGGTCCAGGAACTGGCGGTCAATCGATCGCTCGTGTTCACCGGCCCTCAAGGAACGATCGATGCGCTCAATTTCCTCACCGTGAACGGCACGGCCGAGTTGGCGACCCATTGGTCGGTTCAGGGGGTACTCTATTACCGGGATTTCTCGCAGTCCGTCGCGAACGGCAACACGACCAACTACGTCGGCTGCACAAACGACGTGGGCGTGCTGTGCCAACCGAATGGCGTCACGCCGTTGACGGATGCGCAGGGGCAGGCATTGCCGGATCTCTCCAATGGCGGTACCCAGCTCATCGGCGAGGACGATTACGAACGGATCCGTGCGTGGGGACGGGGCGGCAGCCTGCAGCTGAGCGACGCGCAGGGAATCGCCGGGCACGCCAACCGGGTCAGCGTCGGTGTGGCGGTCGATGATGCCGCGACGAGCTATTTTTCCGGAGCGCAGATCGGCGTGATGAACTCGCAGCTCGTGGTTCTGCCCTCGAACCTCATCGTGGATACGCCGGAGAACTCCGCGGGCGCGCTCGCGAACGGCGATGCGACGCCGGTGAGCGTCGACTCGATCAACGAGAATCTGAGTGCGTTCTTCACCGATACCTTCAACCTGACCTCCCGGTTGGCCGTGACCGCGAGCGGTCGATACAATCTCTCGCACGTCGATCTCGCGGACCAGCGGGGGAGCCGTCTCTCCGGTCACAACCGTTACGTGCACTTCAATCCGGCGATCGGCGCGACCTATGACGTCCGTCGGAACGTCACGCTGTATGGGGGCTGGTCGGTCAACAACCGGACGCCGACGCCGAGCGAGATCGAATGCTCGGACCCGTCCGCCCCGTGCGTCCTGCCGTCGAATCTGTCCGGAGATCCACCCGATCTCAAGCCGGTCGTTGCGCACGCCGTCGAGCTGGGACTGCGCGGTCGGGTGGCGAACTCGGGTCGCGTCGGGGAGATCACCTGGCATGGGAGCGTGTTTCGCACGCTGCTCAAGAGCGACATCTACGCGATCGCAACCTCGATGAGGCAGGGATTCTTTCAGAACATCGGTGATACCCGTCGCCAGGGCGTCGAGGCCGGGATCCGATATCGCGCGCACGCCTGGTCGGCGTACCTCGACTACAGTTTCGTGCAGGCGACGTTCCTCTCGCCGCTGGTCGTGCCCTCACCCTCGAACCCGTATCAAGACGCGAACGGCGACATCCACGTGCAGCCGGGCGACCGGCTGCCCGAGATTCCCGAACACCGGGTCAAGCTCGGCGTGGACTTCGAGCCGGCGTCTCACTGGACCGCCGGGGCGACGCTCAACCTGGTGAGCCACTTCTACTACGGGGGCGACGCGTCCAATCAGCTTCCGCCGATTCCAGGGTATGCGGTCGTGAGCTTGCACGCGAGCGACCGGCCGACCCAGCATCTCGAGATCTTCGCCGCGATCGACAACGTCTTCAACCGCCGGTACGCGACCTTCGGCACCTTGAGCGATCCGACCGGGGTCGGCGCCCCCGGAGTCCCCGCCAACGCGGTCACGAATGGTCCCGGCGTGGACAATCGATTCTTGACTCCCGGGGCACCGTTCGAGGCGTTCGGCGGCATCCGCATCCGTTGGTGACGCACCGCTTGCGGCGACCCGCGCCCCTCTCGCCACGCGACCGCGATTCGGGTCCGAACGGCCGTCTAGTCGCGACTCTTCTGCGGATCGATCAGGACTTTGCGGTTCGTCGCGCGTTGCGCATAGCGCATGATCTCGCCGACGTCGAGCGCGTCGGCCAGCGAGATCTCTTCGGCGTAGTGACTCGCAAACGTCGTCAGCAGCCCGTCCATCACGCGTCGCTGCATTCGTGCGACCGTCTCGGGGCCGACCCGTTGCATGAATTGCGGCAGCAGCCAGCCGGCGATGCCCCAGGCGGCGCCGTAGTTGCGCCGCAGGATCGTCGGGCTCGTGTCGAGCGCTCCGTAGATATAGAGCTGCTTGCGGGTCGACGTGCCGTAGAGGGAGTAGCCCGTCGCTTTGCGCGCTTGTACCGCTTCCATCGCCGCGAGGATACGGTCGGCGAGACCGCCGCCGCCGATGGCGTCGAAGGCGATCGTCGCGTTCGTCGCTGCGATCGCCGCGCTGAGCGACTCGTCGAAAGACGGCGCGGCGGAATTGCAAACGAAGCGGGCGCCTTGGGATCGCAGCAAACGTTCTTGGTCATCGCTGCGTACGATGTTCACGAGGTCCAGTCGATCCTCGAGACAGACCCGGTTCAGCATTTGTCCCAGATTCGACGCCGCCGCAGTGTGCATGAGCGCCGCATGTCCCTCGGCCCGGGCCGTCTCCACGATGCCGAGCACGGTCATCGGGTTGACGAAACAAGACGCGCCCTGCACCGGCGTGACGTTCGCCGGCAGCGGTACGCACTGCGCGACCGGCACGCACCGGAACTGCGCATACATCTCGCCGGCGAAGCTCGCGACGGTTCGCCCGAGCAGCGCCTGGGCGGCGGCGGACTCACCGGCGGCAACGACCTCGCCGGCGCCCTCGTTGCCGGCCCCCATCGGGCGGTCCACGCGGGCCGCGAGCGCTTCGACGAGCGATCGCGATACCGTCGCGGTCACCACGGGCCGCGCTGCGCTTCCGGATTGCCGCAGGCTGGCGAGGTCCTGCGGCGCTCGGCAGAACCAGGCCGGTATTGATCGATTAAATTAGTCCCGGCGGGTTACACGGTTTAGCCCGGAGTTGAGTGCAGAGTCGTGCGCGAT
>JABEVI010000059.1 GCA_013044085.1 Steroidobacteraceae bacterium | reverse complement strand
CCGGTGAGCGGTACGACCCGGGGCTCCTCGCCGAGACCGAGCGCAACCTGCGCAAGCTGCCCTACATCTACGATGCGCATGTCGTGCCGGTCAGTTTCAAGGACGGCAAAGTGACTGTCGAGGTGATCACCAAGGACGTCTGGACCCTCAGTCCGGGCGTTTCCTTCAGCCGCACGGGCGGTGCCAACAATTCGAGCATCAACATCTCGGATTCAAACTTCCTCGGGCGCGGCAAATCGTTGGAATTCGAACACGGCCGCAACGTCGATCGCAGCAGCAACACCATCGCCTGGTCGGACCCGAATGTCTGGGATTCACGCTGGACCGATGCGATCGCGTACGCGACATCGAGCGATGGCGCGCGCCGCGCGCTGCAACTCGCCCGCCCCTTCTACTCGCTCGAGTCGCGCTGGAGCGTGAATCTCGACGCGCAGACATACGACCGCACGGTGTCGCGATACAGCCTTGGCAACATCGCCGACCAGTTCGACGATTCGCAGTCCTCATATCAGCTGAGCGGCGGCCTCTCGCACGGCCTGCACGATGGTTGGACGCGCCGCTGGCTCGGCGGCATCCGCTATGACCGCAACCATTTCCTTCCCGACCCGGCGACCTCTTTGCCGGCACTGCAACTGCCAGCCGATCGCACGCTCGCCTATCCGTTCATCGGCTTCGATGTGATTCAGAACGACTACCGCAAGGCCGGAGACTTGAACCAGATCGGCCGCACCGAGGACCTGTATTTCGGTACGGAACTCGATCTCGAAGTCGGCTACTCCAGCGACGTGCTCGGTGCGGGTCAGCGCGCGCTGCTGCTGAAGGCAAAGGCGCGCAAGGGATTCGAGTTTGGCGCCCGCCAACAGATGTTCGTCACCACCGATTTCAAGTCGCGCCTCGAGCGCGGGCGGGCACGCAACCTCGTGGCCGATGCGAGCGCCGCCTATTACTGGCGCTGGCTGCCCGAATGGGTATTCTATGCCGCCGCCTCCGGCACCGCCACCGACGCGCTCGACCCGGACACACAACTCACGATCGGCGGTGACAGCGGACTGCGGGGTTACCCGCTGCGCTACGAAGCGGGCAGTTCGCGGGCCCTGCTGACGATCGAACAGCGGTTTTACACGGACTGGTATCCGTTCCGCCTGGTGCGCGTCGGCGGCGCCTTTTTCGCCGACGCGGGCCGTGCCTGGGGCAGAGCGGTCGTCGGCACCAATGCGCCCGGCATGCTCGAGGACGTGGGCTTCGGTCTGCGCTTCGGCAATACCCGATCGGGCTTGGGTAACGTACTGCACGTCGACTTCGCGTTTCCGCTGAACGCGCCCGCCGGCATCAGCGGGTTCCAGGTGCTGGTGCAGACGCTGCAGAGCTTTTGAAGGAAGTGCCCCAGGCTTCCTCAGTCACCAGACTCGCGCTTGCGGCGTCGTGCAATCAACGCGAGAAAGCCGATGCAGACGGCGAAGTTCAGCACCCACCAACCGAGCTGCCGTGCACCGCCGTGGCCGGAATGCCCGCCGGTCCCGTCCGGCATGCGCACGACGCCGCGCAGCGTTTCATCGACCCCGCCGGCGGCAATTTCGAAGGCGATCGCGGCCGAACCCGGCAGGCGCAGCTGGGGCGCGCTGAACTCATAGCCTCCGTCGATGCTCGCGGTGGTGGCGTAGGTCCGTCCGCGAAATTCGACCGTCACCTGCGCGTCGGAAACCGGGGTGTTGTCGAGGATGCGGCTCACATGAATGTCCATCGTGTCGGCGCGCAGCAAGCCGACCAGCCGGTAGTGGGCGCCGCGTGCCTCGACGCGTCGCGAAGCGGCCGGCGTCGAGGCCTCCGCCCGCATGGCGCCGAAGCCGCAGAGCAGGATCGCGGCGCCGAGCGCGGCGGGAAGATTCATCGCAGCAGCAAGCCCCAGGCGCCGATGGCCGTGCCCAGGATGCTCGCAATGAGCCCGAGAATCGGGAAGAATTTCCTGCGTGCGATGAAGTAAAGAGAGCAGAGCACCAGCCCGAGTTCGAGAAGGCCCTCGCCGACATCGTATCGCAGCGCACGCCGCTCCTCGGTTCTCGCCTTGCGGTCGAAAGACTCCGCCGACTTCCTGATCCTGCGCGCATCACCGCCGTAGTGTTGACGGGCGAGTTCAAGCTTGTGGCGGACGGCCGCCGCCGGGGTCGACGCGGCATTCGGGGCGAGCGCATCGAGCATGCTCAGCGCCGTTTGTGCCGAGCTCTCGCGAATTCTCTTCGCCTGATAATAACTCCATTGGTCGTTCGATTCGGTCCGGTGGATCACCGCGCTGGTGTGCGCGCGGTGCGAGGCGATCGTGACGACCGACAGCAGCAAGCCGACAACGCTCACCAGAACCCCGACTCGCCTGGCGGCGGGATCGGAGGAGTGCGCCGGCGTGACTTCGATTTCACTCATATTCGTCACTTGTGCCGCGTGTTGCCTTATCCGCCGACCTGAAGGCGCGGGCTGGCGCGGGAAATGCCGAGTACGCCACCACGGACGACCTCGATGACATCGCCGAACGAGCCGACCGCGGCCATGAACTCGGCGATTTCATCCTCGGTGCCGGCAAGCTCTACGACCAGGCCCGAAGGTTCGGTCGAGAGGATCTTGCCGCCGCCGCGTCGAACCACGTCCTGAAGTGATTGCACCCGCTCGGCATCGACCCGCAGCTTGATCAGCATCAGTTCGCGGGCCAGGTGATCACCGCCCGTCATGTCCTCGACGGCGACGACGTCGACGAGCTTCAACAATTGCGCATTGATCTGCGCGATCACCGAGTCAGACCCGCTCGTCACCAAGCTCAGGCGCGAAACCGTCGGATCATTCGTCGGCGCGACGGACAGCGACTCGATGTTGTAGCCGCGGCTGGAGATCAGGCCCGTGACCCGCGTGAGTGCACCCGCCTCGTTTTGCAGCAAAATCGCGATCAGGTGGCGCATGATCCGTCTAGGATAAGGGAGCATGGCACTTGGGCGCCAGGGCGATTGCTGCTACGCTTTGCGACGTGCAAGAACGTTACGATTTATTCACCCCGGCGCCGCATCCGCGTGCCGGCGAGACGATGAGCGGCGCCGAGATGCTGGTCCAGGTTCTCGCCGACGAGGGCGTCGACACGGTTTTCGGCTACAGCGGCGGCGCAATCCTGCCGATCTATGACGCGGTTTTCCTGCATAACGAGGCGAACAAGGGTTCGATGCCGCTGATCGTGCCGGCGAATGAGCAGGGTGCCGGCTTCATGGCGGCAGGCTACGCCCGGGCGAGCGGCCGGGTTGGTGTGGCGCTCGTCACCTCCGGGCCGGGCGCGACCAATACCGTCACGCCAGTGCGCGATTCGATGGCCGATTCGGTGCCGATCGTCGTGATCTGCGGCCAGGTACCGACTAGCGCGATCGGCACCGATGCGTTCCAGGAGGCGCCGGTGCCGAGCATCATGGGCGCCGTCGCCAAGCACGTGTTTCTGGTCACGGATCCGACGAAGCTCGAGGCGACGGTGCGGACCGCGTTCGAGATCGCCCGTACGGGGCGACCGGGGCCGGTCGTGCTCGACGTTCCAAAGGACGTGCAGAATTGGCGGGGGGTCTTTCGCGGCTCGGGTCGACTGCCCATTCCGGGATATCGCCAGCGCATGACCCGCATCGGCGCGAACAAGCTACCGGACGCGGCTTGCGCCCGTCTGCTCGCCGCGCTCGAGACATGCAGCCGGCCGTTGATCTATGCCGGTGGCGGCGTCGTCAATGCCGCCGCAGCGCCGGCCTTGCGCGAACTGGTCCGCGAATTGCGTATTCCGGTGGTCACGACCCTGATGGGGATCGGTGCCGTCGATACGACCGATCGGCTGTCGATGCGGATGCTGGGCATGCATGGTTCCGCATTCGCCAACTATGCGGTGGATGACTGCGACTTGCTGCTCGCGATCGGTGCGCGTTTCGACGATCGTGTCGCCGGCAATCCGGCGAAATTTGCGCGAAACGCGCGATTCATCGCCCAGTTCGATATCGACGGGTCGGAGATCAACAAGGTCAAACGGGTCGATTGGAGCCATTTGGGCTTGATGCCCGAGGCGCTCACGGCGTTGTTGCAGTATGCCCGACGTACCGGTTTCAAGCGCGACTGGTCCGACTGGCACCGGCATTGCGAGGCACTGCGCGAGAAATACGCGATGAATTTCGACCGCGCGAGCGCACTGATCCAGCCGCACTACGTGATCGAGGAGATCAACCGCCTGACGCGTGGCGAGGCGATCATTTGCACCGGTGTCGGCCAGCATCAGATGTGGGCGGCGCAATACTTCGACTTCCGCAGCCCGCGGCTGTGGCTGACCTCCGGCAGCATGGGCACGATGGGATTTGGCCTGCCTGCCGCCATCGGCGCGCAGTTCACGGATCGTGGCCGCATGGTCATCGACGTCGATGGGGACGCGAGCATCCGTATGAACATCGGCGAGCTCGAGACCGTTACGACCTACGATCTGCCGGTCAAGGTCGTCGTGCTCAACAACTGCGGCGATGGCATGGTCAAGCAATGGCAGAAGCTGTTCTTCAAGGGCCGATTGAGCGCGAGCGACAAGAGTCTGCACAAAAAGGATTTCGTAAAGGCGGCTCTCGCGGACGGCTTTCCGTACGCGGCGCGCTTGAAGGACAAGGCGGATGTGCCGCGCATGATCGAAGAATTCATACGCTTCGAGGGCCCGGCGTTCCTCGAAGTCATCATCGATCCGGACGCCGGCGTGTATCCGATGGTCGGACCCGGTCAGGCCTACGATGAGATGATCACGGGTGATTTCATCGCCTCACGCAAGGCGGTCGAGCCCACGGTCCCCGGGGAATCCGAGATGTTCTAGGGCTGCACCGCAGTGGCCGATGCCGCTGCGGTGCGGTTTCACCAGACGCCGGTGTTGCCCATCGACGCCCACGGCTCCATCGGCGCGAGCGCGGCTCCTTTCTGCAGCAATTCCACCGAGATCCCGTCCGGGGATCGCACGAATGCCATGTGTCCGTCGCGCGGCGGCCGATTGATCGTGACACCGTGTGCCGACAGGCGCGCGCAGGTCGCGTAGATATCCTCCACTTCGTACGCCAGATGCCCGAAATTTCGCCCGCCCGTGTAACTCTCCGGGTCCCAGTTATAGGTCAGTTCCAACTGGGCGGCGGCATCGCCGGGCGCCGCCAGAAAAACCAGCGTGAATCGGCCCTGGGGATATTCGCGTCGGGACAGGACGTCGAGACCCAAAGCGTCACGGTAGAACCCGAGCGATTGGTCGATGTCGGAAACCCGGACCATCGTATGCAGGTATCTCATAAGGTTTGAACTCGCCCTTCAAAATGTGCCGATTCGGCCGAAGCGTTCTCTGTAGGAGGATAGCGCATCTGCTTTCGGGGGTTCACGCACCGAGGCGTGCCGAGGGTCGTTGACCTGGATCTGTCACAATTTGGCGACAGTTATGGTGTGCCGCGGAATGACATCAGTTTAATGAGCCAAATTGCGAAAATTATTGGATTTATTTTTTTGCCATGGTAGTTTTCGAGGCAATAGAGGGTTTCGTGTTTTCTTCTGCGTCACTTGTGTACAACAAATGGCGTCAGTTCAAAAAAAGGGTCGAGCGCAGGGTCACTCATGTGCCGCGCATCTTCCGACTACGGACGTGCAGGGCATCCACCTAGCACCTGTTCCACTGGAAACCCCGGTTCGACCGGGGTTTTTTTTGATGCGCTCGCGAGCCCCGCGGGCCCGGATCAAGCGGCGGCCGAGTCTGAATCCGAGCCGCCGTCGACGCCGAGTCGACGGTGCATGATCGGGCTCGTCGTCGTGTATTGCAGCCTTACCTTCTCACCCGGATTGAGGTGTTCCTTCGCCGCGAAGGCGGCGAGAGCCGCTTCGTGGAATCCGGACAGGATCAGCTTTTTCTTGCCCCGGTAGGTATTGATGTCGCCCACGGCGAAGATGCCGGGTACCGAGGTTTCGAAGCGCGCGGTGTCCACTTTCAGCGCCTTGCGGTCGAGCTCCAGGCCCCATTCGGCGATCGGTCCGAGTTTCGGATGCAGGCCGAAGAACACCAGCACCCGGTCGGCCGTGATGCGTCGAGTCAGGCCGTCGGCGCTCTGCACGCGCACGGCGGTGAGTCGGCCGAGGTCTCGATCGAGGGAATGCAAATTGCCGATCAGGATGTCGGCGCGCCCTTCCTCCTGGAGCTGCCGCAGCTTGGCGACGGTGGCGGGCGCGGCGCGAAAGTCCGGCCGGCGATGCACCAGAACGAGGCTGCGTGCCTGCGGAGCGAGCGCGACCGCCCAATCGAGCGCCGAATCGCCACCGCCGCAAATCACCAGATCCCGATCCGCAAAGGCGGACGGCTCGCTGACACGATAATGCAGGGCATGACCCTCGAGGTCCGCAGCGCCCTCCACATCGAGCCGGCGGGGTTGGAAGGCGCCGACGCCGGCCGCGATCACGACGACGCCGGTGTCGAACGAGGTGCCGGCGGAGGTGCCGACCCAGAATCGTCCGCTGGCCTGGCGCTCGACGCGGGTCACCTCCTGGCCGTAATGCAGTCCCGGCGCGAAGGGTGCGATCTGCTCGAGCAGCCGCTGGGTGAGTTCCTCGCCGGTGCACACTGGTACTCCCGGAATGTCGTAGATTGGCTTGTCAGGATACAGTTCGGTGCATTGTCCGCCCGGCCCGCGCAGGGAATCGATGACCTCGGCTCGGATGCCTAGCAGCCCGAGTTCGAAGACTTGAAACAACCCGACGGGACCTGCGCCGATGATGACCGCATCGGTCGTCACGGGTTGCTGCTGCGGAAAACGTGCAATCATGATCGTTCAAAACCTCTGCGTGGGCTCAGGCGCTCGCGGACAAGGCGGCCGCGGCGGTATTTTGCGGCCAATTGAGGTGGGAATGAAGTGCAACGACGTCGCCGACGACCAGCAGGGCCGGAGACGCGAGCTGCGCATGCAGGCACCGCGCATGGATGTCGCCGAGATTGCCGGCGACGAGCTTCTGGGACGGCGTCGCCGCACCGGCGATCACGGCGGCGGGTCGGGACGCCGGCGCGCCGGATTCGAGCAGCCGGTTGGCGATTTCGCCGATGCGCCTGAGCCCCATATAGATAACTGCGGTTCGTCCGGGCATCGCCAGTGCCCGCCAGTCGAGGTCGGCCATCTCGTCGTCGTCGCCGAACTGCGCCGTTGCGAATGTCACGGCGTGCGCCATATTGCGGTGCGTCAGCGGTATGCCGGTGGCAGCGGCGGCGCCGAGCGCCGCGGTTACCCCCGGAATGACGCGAACCCGCACCCCCGCCTGTGACAAAGCCTCGAGCTCCTCGCCGCCGCGGCCGAAAATGAACGGGTCCCCTCCCTTCAGGCGCACGACGCGCATCCCCCGGCGTGCATGCTCGATCATTGCCGCGTTGATCTCGGCCTGAGGGGTCGATACACCCCCGCCGGTTTTGCCGACACACAGGCAGAGCGCGTCCCGCCGTGCCAGATCCAGCACCGCGCTCGAGACCAGGCGGTCATATAGGATCACATCGGCGTCCTGCAGCGCGCGCAGCGCCTTCAGCGTCAGCAGTTCCGGGTCGCCGGGTCCGGCACCCACCAGCAAGACCTCGCCCTCGAGCCGTGGGTCGCCGGCGGTTTGCGTCAGCAGCTGGCGCGCGATCGCCGTGGCGCCCTGCTGATCGCCCTCGAGCAGCCGTCTGGCGGCCGGCCCGTCGATCAGGCGCTCGAAGAAACGCCGGCGCGTCGCCGTGCTGCGCAGTGCACCGGACTTGGCCCGCAGTTGCGCCAGCCATCGGGCCAAGTCGCCGAGCCGCGCCGGGATCGCCGCTTCCAGCCGTTCGCGAATGCGGCGTGCGAGCACCGGCGAGGCGCCGCCGGTGCAGACCGCGATCAGGACCGGGTCGCGGTCGATGATTGCCGGGACGATGAAGCGCGACGCCTCGCGGTCGTCGACGACGTTGACGGCGATCTGCCGTGCATCGCATTGCCTGGCGATCAGCCGGTTCAACGCGCGGTGCGGTGTTGCCACGATGACCAAGGTGGCGCCGTCCAGATCGTGGGGCTGGAACTCGCGGACGAGGTGACGAAGTTTGCCGCGCAGCGCGCGCGCGCCGATCTGCGGTACCGCCTGCGGCGCGACTACCGTGATCTCGGCCCCGCAGCGTTCGAGCAGCGACAGCTTGCGCATCGCCACCTCGCCGCCGCCGACGATCAGCACGCGGCGACCGCGCAGGTCGAAGAATGCCGGGAAATAGCGCATCGCTCAGACCCTGGTATCGCGCCCGCTCTGCGCGCGGCGCGGATGAAGCCCGCATTCGCGCGACGCTTCGTCCTCCCACCACCAACGACCGGAGCGGGGATCGGCCCCGGGTGGTACGGCTCGCGTGCAGGGCGCGCAGCCGATGCTCGGATACCCGGCATCATGCAGCGCGTGGTACGGCAGGCCCATCGCATGGATGTATCGCCAGACGTCTTCCTCGCTCCAGGCGAGCAGAGGGCTGAGTTTGTGCAAGCCGTGCGTCGCGTCCCATTCGAGCGCGTGCGCGAGGGCGCGATTCGGCGACTGGGCGGCACGAATTCCCGTCACCCACGCGGCGAATCCCTCGATGCCGCGGCGGAACGGCTCGAGCTTGCGTGCCGCGCAGCAGCCGTGCCGCTGTTGTGGGCCGTCGCGGAAGCCATTGACGCCGTGGCGGGCGACCCAGGACTCGACCCCGCAGGCATCGGGGTAGTAGATTTTGATGGACCTCCCGTATCGACGCTGCAGTCGATCGATCAAGTCGTGGGTCTGTGGGTACAGGCGTCCGGTGTCGATCGTGAAGATCTCGATCTGCTGAACGTGCGTCCATATGAGGTCGGTGAGCACCACGGACTCGGCGCCCAGGCTGCTCGCGTAGCAGACTTTTTCGTGGCGCGCGACGGCATCGTGCAGTTGCTGGATACTGTCCGCCGCGAGATCCTGCAGCGGTCGGGGAAGTGCGGCCATGGGAACCTGTCGGATGAGCGACTTTTTACAAGGGGACGCAGACTATATGGGCGGGTCACGGCTCGGGATACGAACATTCCCGTATGAGGACATGCGCATTGGTGATGGACGGAGGCGGCCGTGAAGCTGCAGCAATTGCGCTATCTCGTCGCCGTGCATGAGAACGGCCTCAACATCACCGCGGCGGCGCGCCAGTTACATACCTCGCAACCGGGGGTCAGCCGGCAGCTGAAAATGCTCGAGGAGGAACTCGGTTTCCGTCTATTCGAGCGCGAAGGACGGGCCTTGACGCGCACCACGAGCGGCGGCGAGGAGATCATCGCGCGGGCGGTGAACATCCTGCGGGAGATGCACAACATCCGGCGCACCTCCCAGGAATTGCGCAAGGCCGACGGCGGAACCCTGTCGATCGGGACGACCCACACCCAGGCCCGCTACGTGTTGCCGCCGGTCATTCGCGCCTTCCGCAGCCAATATCCGAAGGTGCGGCTGCACCTGCACCAGGGCACCTCCGAGCAGATAGCCGAACTGGTTGCCCGCGATCGCGTCGACTTTGCGATCGCCACCGGCTCGGACGAGTTATTTCCGCATCTGGTGCGCTTGCCGGTGTACCGCTGGCACCGCACCGTCGTCGTGCCGCGCGGCCATCCGCTCGCGGCCGCTGGCAAATTGAGCCTGAAGAAGATAGCCGAGCACCCGATCGTGACCTATGTGTTCAGCTTCTCCGGCCGATCCTCGCTGCCGGCGCTGTTCGAGGCGGCCGGGCTGTCGCTCGACGTCGCCCTGACCGCGCGCGATGCCGATGTGATCAAGACCTATGTGCGCATTGGCTTGGGAGTCGGCATCGTCGCGAGCGTCGCGATTGACCGGTCGAATGATTCGGATCTCGCCGTGCTCGATGCAAGACACCTGTTCGAGGGTCATACGACCTGGGTGGGTTTTCGGCGCGGCGCCTTACTGCGGGCCTATATGTATGATTTCGTGGAACTATTGGCGCCGCACCTGGCCCGCAAACTGGTTCGCGATGCCGAACACTCCCAGACGCAGGACGACATCGATCGGGTGCTCGCGAATCTATCCGTGCCGACTCGCGATGCGACCTGAGCGGCGCGGGTCGGCGGCTGTGGGTCAAAACGTGATTGGTTCGGCAGGCCGGCCGCGAGTCGCATGGCAGCATGTCGCGGGCGTAGCGAGGGATGGCGAGCCGCGAGGGTGCCGATGACGCAGATCGAGGTGGAGGCTGATGCGTATCACACGTCGCCGGAGCCCATTCTACTCGCAGCGGAGCTGAAGGGCGCGCTGGCACTGTGCTTGCGCGATGAGCGGCGCGCGGTCGGCGGGTTGCTGCATCTGCGATGCGGTAGTTCGGGCGCTCGCGCGTGCGACGTCACCGACAATACCCTGAGCGCCGTTCTGCTGGTGCTTGCGCGATTCAAGCGCGCGATTCTCGGCAACGCGACGCGCCGCGAGGACGTACACGCGCGCATCATCGCGCACACCTTCCCGGCCAAGCAGGCCGAGCCGGATGCGACGATCGTCGATTTGATTCGCGCCGACCTCGCCGATGCCCGATTGGATTGCGCGGTGCAGATGCTGCACGGCACTTTGGCGGTACGCGTGCGTTTCGAGCCGTTTGGTGGCCAGCTATGGATAGCCGATTCCAACGGCACTTGTGGCTTCGCGGCGTGCGCTTTATAACTGCGCCGTCGTTTCTCGTCGGAGTTCGGTCATGCGTGCGGGATTGATTCTCGCGGTTCTGTTGCTCTCCGGGTGTGCGCACGAGCGTTTGGCGCAGAGTCCTCCCCCCGGGGTCAATCTGTCGGGGCACTGGCGTCTCGATGCGGCCGAGAGCGACGATCCGCAAGGCGTGGTCCAGGCGTTCGCCGCGGCTCATGGTCGCTCCGCGCTGCGCGCCTCGGTCGGCGATATCGTCGAAGCGATGCATTGGCCGGGCAAGGACCTGGTGATCAAACAGGCCGGTGGGGTGGTCGCATTCAGTTCGGACGGCAAAAGCCGCGTCTACCAGCCCTGGAGCTCCTCGCATGCGACGGCTCGTCAGGGGCGTGACGCCAGGCCGCTTTGCGGCTGGCAGGGCGCGTCACTGCGGGTATCGATGCTGCCCGATGATGATGGACCGATGATCGAGATTCGCTACCGCGTATCCTCGGACCGGCGTCGGTTGCTGCAAAAAATTACGCAGGGCACGGGTCGCGGGCGTCTGGAGATGGTGCGTGTCTGGAAGCGGATCGCGTGAGGAAATCGGCCGAAGCCTGTTGGCCAGAAAAAAGCCGGGCATCGCCCGGCTTCGAAATCCCCATGCCTTATAAGATCTTGCCGGCCGCGCTGCTGGCGCGCTCTAAGAAGGGTCAGCCTGCCTTACTTCCCAATCCATATTCATTGCGTCCGTACAACACTCTAGCGAGCTCTGCCGCGAGAAGCCAGCAATTTTGCAAAGAAATGTGAAAAAGAATGTCGCGTAAATCCAACAATCCGCGCGGTACGCCTTCCGGGGCAAAGCCAGGCCCGTTGATCCGGAGCCGGCGGGCGTACTTCGACATGAAGTTCGGGCAACTTCATGTGCGGACGGCGTTCCCGGCGACCGGCGGCTTCGATGAGCAAGAGCCGCTTTTCTGTCTGCATCCCGGGGAGCGGACCGGCCGACTTTTTCAGCGCTTCATCGCTTCGATGGCCAAACGCCGTTCGGTGTACGCACCCGACATGCCGGGGTGCGGAGAGTCCGACCCGGGACCCGAAGGCTCGGGGCCCGGGATCGGTGCTGCGGTTGTCCTCGATCTGGCGGCGGACTTGCGTCTGCGCCGTGTCGACCTGCTCGGCGCGGGCGATGGTGCGGGTGTGGCACTCGACATTGCAATCGCAGCGCCGGAATTGGTGCGCCGCATCGTTCTGGTCGGCGCCTTCGCGCTCGATCGTCTCGCGTCGGTCTCCCAGGGTTGCCTTGTGCTCGCAACCGGCAGCACGTCGATCGAGATGCGGCGGCGTGCGGGGGATCTGCGCGCGAACATCGAGTTCGTGGCGGCGCCTGAATATTCCGACGACCCGTTCACGCTCGCCGCCGACGTGCTGGCCGAACGCGTGGCGACGTTTTTGGATCGCAGCTAGTTTCCCTGTGCGGATCAACAAGTTCATCAGCGAAAGCGGCGTCTGTTCGCGCCGCGAAGCCGATCAATGGATCAGCGCCGGCCGTGTGACCTGCAACGGCGCGCCGGCGACGCTCGGCACGCGGATTGGGCCGAACGACGAAGTGTGTGTCGACGGCGCAAGGCTTGGCGCCCGGCGCGCCGCGGTGTACATCGCCCTCAACAAGCCCGTCGGCATCACCTCGACGAGCGAAGCGCAGGTCGAGGGCAATATCGTCGATCTGGTCGGCCATGAGCAGCGAATCTTTCCCGTCGGGCGCCTCGACAAGGACTCCGAAGGCTTGATTCTGCTGACCAACGACGGCGACATCGTCAATGAGATTCTTCGCGCGGAGAATAATCACGAGAAGGAATATGACGTCACCGTCGACCGGCCGATCACGGAGATGACGCTCGCTTTGTTGCGCGACGGCGTCCGCATCATGGGCCGGATGACCCGTGGGTGCCGCGTCGAGCGTATCGGCGCGCAACGCTTCCGGATCATTCTCACCGAGGGCTTGAACCGGCAAATTCGCCGCATGTGCTCGGCGCTCGGCTATCGGGTGCGGCGATTGCAGCGTGTGCGCATCAGCAACATCCTGCTCGGATCGCTGGCGCCCGGTCAGTGGCGCAACCTGACGCAAGAGGAACTCGCGGCGCTGCTGCCGCAGCGTTTCTCAGCGCCCGCCGGCGTTCATTCGCAGCGAAGCGTCTCGGCGCCGACCCCCTCCGTCCAGCGGCGCGCAGCCGCCGCACGCCAATCCGGGTCCTCGGCCCTGCCCGCGAACCAGCGGAAGAAATCGGGGCCCTGGCCGGACCAGTAGGCATGGCTGTAGAGCACGCCGCTGGTCGTCGACTCGATCACGAATTTGCGGCGCAGCCCGAGGCTCCAGTACTGCGGCAGACAACGAAAGCGCGGTGAATGTTCCGCAAGGGCGTACTGGCTGGTGCCGATCTGCAGACGCAAGCGCCCGCCCACCGCGTACAGACACACATACGGCGGTGTCCCGCGGATCAGCGCGATGCCGTGGACCACCGGCGGCGGCGCGTCAAGCGCGCTCCAACTCGCTGCGGCCGGATCCCAGCTGAGCACCATGCGGCGGCGCCTGAAATCGATCACGGCCACGGGAGCCGCGTATTGTGGGGCCATCAGCGCAGCATGCACCAATCGCGTTCTATTGAAAACGGCGGTCTGGCAAGCCTGCGAACGCATCCTCGACGATGCGTGTCGTCAGCAATTGCGGCAGAACCACCGGTTGGCGCGATCCGGGCGTCGCGTTGTAGACCACGTACAGCGGCACACCGGCGCGCCCGAACGCAGCCAAGGCTTTCGTGATCCGCGGATCCCCGTTCGTCCAGTCGCCCTTCACCAGGGTGACGCCCTTGTCCCGGAAGATCGCCCGTACGGCCGGTTCGGCAAAGACGGTGCGTTCATTTACCAGGCAGGTCAGGCACCAACTCGCGGTGAAGTCGACCAACACGGGTTTGCCCGCTGCCCGCAGCTGCGCGATGCGCGCCGGGTCGTAGGGCACCCAGCTCAAATCCCCCGCTTGGCCCGACGCCGCCGCGGCGCCGGGCGCGATCGGCGCCCCGTCGAGTTGCACCGGCAGCATGATCGCCGCGAGCAGCGCGAGGATCGCCGTGGCGCCGGCCGCGAATTTGCCGGCTCCCCTGCCGGCTTTTGTCCGTCGATACGCCCACGCGGCGAGCGACACCAGCACGCAGCCGGCCAGAGCGGCCGCCAGTCCCATCGAGGAGGTTTGCTGGGCAAGCACCCATACCAGCCATGCCGCCGAGGCGTACATCGGGAACGCGAGCGCCTGCTTCAGCGTGTCCATCCAAGCGCCCGGCTTTGGCAGCATGCGACGCATCCAGGGGGCGAATGACACCAGCGTGAGCGGCAGGCAGAGGCCGATGCCGAGCGCGGCAAAGATCGCCAGCGCGCGCGGCGCGGGCTGGCTCAGCGCCGCGCCCACGGCGGCCGCCATGAACGGCGCCGTGCACGGTGTCGCGACCAGGGTCGTCAGTACGCCGGTGAAGAACGCGGCGCGCAGGTTGTCACCATGCGTGAGATTCTCGCCGAGTCCGGCGAGTCCGCCGCCGAATTCGAACACGCCGGACAGGTTCAGACCGACGAGCAACAGAAGATAGACCATCAACGTGACGAACAGCGGTGACTGCAGCTGGAACCCCCAGCCGATCTGTTCGCCGCCGGCGCGCAGCGACAACAGCACCAACGAAAGCGCGAGCATGGATGCGACGGTACCCGCGGCGAACGCAAGACCCTTGATGCGCACCTCGCGCGGGTGCCTTCTCGCCTGTTCGACGAGGCTTACCGCCTTGATCGACAGCACCGGCAGCACGCAGGGCATCAGGTTGAGCACCAAGCCCCCGAGCAGGGCGAGGCCCACCAGCGTCCAGAACGGGGTCGTCGCCACATGCGCCGCGCTCAGGCTCGGGACGCCGGGCGAGGCGGAGGGCGTGCCTGGTTGCGCAGCGGTCGCGGCGTATCGCCCAGCCGCCGCCGACGAGGTTGCCGTCGTCGCGGCGCTCGCGTCGAGCCGTGGCGCGATGGCGTAGGCAAGGGCGCGCTGCGCGGCGGCGTGGTCCCCGTTCACGAGCAGAATGCCGCGTATCGTCCCGGCCTTGGGCGGCTGGTAACCGAGTTTCATCGCCAATCGGATCGTTGCGCCTTGGTGGGTCAGAATCTGCGGCGCCGCGTACTCGATCACCCCGTCCCGGTACGGGATGAATTGCAGCGACCGGGCGGTTCCAAGGTGCGCACCGAAGTGCGGGCCGAGCGTCAACACCAGACGCCCATTGCGCACACTCGCGCGGCTCGGACCCGGGGTCTTGCGCGGCAACCCGGCGCGGGCCCTCGCGAACAGCGCGGCGGTGGCCGGATCGGTCTCGCCCGCCGTTGCGCTCGCGCGCAGGTCGAGGTGCAGATCGGCGCTCTCGGGTATGCAAACATTCGAGCAAACGAGCCAATGCGCCCGTGCGCGCAGCGACACCGGCGCACCGGCATGCAAAGCCGATGGGGCGTGCATGCGCACCAGGTAAACCGCCTGCTTCGCATAGCCGAAATTGACGAGTGGCGCGAGCACGAACCGTTCCGGAGCCGGCCATTGGATCGGCCCGGCCTGAAAACCCGCCGGCAGCGTCCACGAAAGGCGTGTCGCCTGCCCCGAATCGCCCGGGTTGCGCCAGTAGGTATGCCAGCCCTCGCGCAGGTCGAGCACCAGGGCCACCAGGAACGACTGCCGGGGACCGACGGCAAGCACCGCGCTCTCGAGGCGTGCGTGCACGTTCGGTGCTGCGACCACGTTGCCGCTCGATGCCAGCGCCGTTTGCGCGGTCGCCATGAAAATCAGCATGCAAACCGTCAGCTTGCGCATTGTCGTCGTCACCCACACCTCTCTATCCCGGTCAGACCCAAAATTCGCGATCCGCGCGCGCACCCGCCGCTACAATACCCCTCGAACCCCGCACCGACCAATGTAGGCGAACAGCGACCCACGAAACGGCCATGCAAGAGAACTACCTGGAAAGGATCCTGAAGGCAAAGGTCTACGATGTTGCGATCGAATCGCCGCTCGAGGCCGCGCCGCGTCTGTCGCGGCGCCTCAACAACCACGTGCACTTCAAGCGGGAAGACCTCCAGCCGGTGTTTTCGTTCAAAATCCGCGGTGCCTACAACAAGATTGCGCAGCTCTCGCCGATCGTGGCGGTGCGCGGCGTGATCTGCGCCTCGGCCGGCAACCACGCCCAGGGGGTGGCTCTCGGCGCGCGTACCCGCGGCATCAGCGCCGTCATCGTGATGCCGGTGACCACGCCGCAAATCAAGGTTCAGGCGGTCGCCGATCTCGGCGGGGAGATCGTGCTCTACGGTGAGGACTACGATCAGGCCTACGATCATGCGGTCGAACTCGCGCGCGAGCGCGGCCTGGTGTTCGTGCATCCGTTCGATGATCCGGATGTGATCGCCGGTCAGGGGACGATCGCGATGGAAATCCTGCGCCAACGGCATGGCGACGAGATCGACGCGATCTTCGTGCCGATCGGCGGCGGCGGTCTGATCGCCGGCATCGCCGCCTACGTCAAGGCGCTTTATCCTCGGATCAAGGTCATCGGCGTCCAGCCCGAGGACTCCTCCGGGATGCACGATTCTCTGCGCGCGGGCCGGCGGCTCGCCCTCGACCGCGTCGGCATTTTCGCCGACGGTGTGGCCGTGCGGCGTGTCGGCGAGGAAACATTCCGCCTCGCGCAACTGTACGTCGACGAGGTCCTGCTGGTTTCGACGGACCAGATTTGCGCCGCGATCCAGGATATCTTCGAGGATACGCGCTCGATTGCCGAACCCTCGGGAGCGCTCGCGGTGGCCGGGATCAAGAAATACGTGGCACGCGAGAACTGTGTCGATCGCAACCTCGTCGCGATCAACTGCGGTGCGAACATGAACTTCGACCGTCTTCGCTACGTCGCCGAGCGGGCCGACATCGGCGCGCAGCGCGAGGCGCTGTTCGCGGTCGAGATTCCCGAGGAACAGGGCTCGTTCCTGCGTTTCTGCGAGCTTCTCGGCGGGCACAGCGTCACCGAGTTCAATTACCGCTTCGGCGACGAGCGCGCCGCGCAGATCTTCGTCGGCGTGGCGCTCACGCAGGGCCGCCCGGAGAGCGAGGCGCTGATCAAGGCGATCGCCGCCGCCGGCTACACCGTCCGCGACATGTCCGACAATGAGATCGCCAAGTTGCACGTGCGCTATATGGTCGGCGGCCAGGCCCAGGGCCTCGAGCATGAGCGTCTCTATCGCTTCGAGTTTCCGGAACGCCCCGGGGCGCTGCTGAAATTCCTGCGCGCGATCGGCTCCGAGTGGAACATCAGTCTGTTCCATTATCGAAACCACGGTTCGGACTACGGACGAGTGCTCGCCGGCATTCAGGTGCCGCCGGCGACGCGTGACGAATTCCTGGCTCATATCAATGAACTGCAATATGCATACAGCGAAGAGACCGAGAATCCCGCCTATCGGATCTTTCTCGGCGGCTGAGCCCGGACGCGCCGAGTTGCGCAGCGAGACGGGCTTGCCGGAGGCCGCATGGCGCTGACCCGGCGCATCCATCCGACCCGTTTCGGCCAGGCACATGTGCGCAGCCAGGATGGCGGCGGCCGGCCGCTCGTCCTTTTGCATCCGTCACCGCGCTCCGGCGACATGTGGGAGCCGCTGCAGGCGCGCCTCACCCGGCCGACGATTGCGCCCGATCGTCTTGGCTACGGCTACTCGGACGCACCTCCCTGGGCGCTGTCGCTCGAGCAGTACGCGCGCAGCACGATCGACGCACTCGATGCGGCCGGAGTGGCCGCGCCGTTCGACGTGCTCGGCGTCGGCGTCGGCTCGCTGGAGGCGATCGAACTGGCACAACAGCTCGACGGCAGGGTAAGGCGCGTTGCCGTCGTCGGCGTGCCGTTGTTCACGCCCCAGGAACAGCAGCGACAAATGGAGAAGTACAGCGAACAGCCCTTGCGGCCGGCGCTCGAAGGCGGCCACCTCATCGGCGGCTGGCGCGGCTGCTATGCGTACCGGGCACCGCCCTACGATCTTGCGACCGTACACCGCCGTTTCCTCGACCTCGCGCTCGCCGCGAATCCGGGCGCCGCGTTGCGCGCCGCCGGCGGCTACCCCATCGAACGCAAGCTGCGCTCGTTGAAGCAGCCGTTGATCGTGTTCGCGCCGCGAGACGAAATCCTCGAGCAGACCACGCGTGTCAAACCGCTGTTGAAGCCGGACGGTGTTTACGTCGATCTGCCGGATCTCGGCTTCGACCCCTTCGACCTCGCCACCGAGCGCATGGCCGATCTGATCCGGCAATATCTCGGGGATTGAGCCGGCCGCCCGCTTCAGGTCGGTGCCGGCGGCACCAGCACGATCTTGCCGACGTGGCGCTTTTCGAGGAATTCGCGTTGTGCAGCGACGATATCCCGCAGCGGATGGATCGCGGCGATGAGCGGGCGGATTTCGCCGCGCTCGATGTAACCGACCAAGTTGCCGAACACCGGTCGATCCAGCACGGTGCAGCCGAGCAGCCGCAGATCCTTCAGGTAGAGCGTGCGCAGGTCCAAATCGACGATGGGACCGGCGATCGCCCCGGCGACCGCGTAACGGCCGCCGCGAACCAGCGCCTCGAGCAGCGAGGGGAAGGCATGGCCACCGACGACGTCGATCACCGCGTCGACGGATTCGGGGCCGATAGCCGCCGCAAGCGCATCGCGCGCGAGCACACGCGCCGCACCCAGCGCTTCGAGAGCGCCTTTCTTCGCCGGGTCGGCGATCGCGGTCACTGTGGCGCCGCGGCGGCGCGCGAGTTGTACCGCCGCGCTGCCGACACCGCCGGAGGCGCCGGTGATCAGCACGCGCTCACCCGCACGCACGGCCGCGCGTGTGAGCATGTTCTCCGCGGCCGAGTAGGCGCACGGAAAGGAGGCGAGCTCGGCGTCCGTCAGGTCGCAGTGGATCCTGTGAGCATGGCGCGCCGGCACCCGCGCGAATTCGGCGAAAGCGCCGTCGCACTCGGATCCGAAATAGGTCGCCTCCCCAGGATCCTCTGAGCCCGGCGGACGGAACACGGGTTCAACGAGCACTCGCTCGCCGAGACGCGAGGTCTCGACGCCCGCACCGACGGCGACGATCCGGCCGCAGGCGTCGGCGCCTTGGATGCGTGGAAATGTGAACGCGGTGCCGGTCCAGCCTGTGTCCGCTGCCGCGTCGGCGCCAAAGCCCTCGGCCGCCGCGGATGGCGTCGTGCCCTCGGTCACGGCACGCGAATACCAGGCGGCCCGCGTGTTGATGTCGGTGTTGTTGACGCCGGCTGCGCCGACCCGGATCAGCACTTCGCCGGCCGCGGGTGACGGTACCGGCACGTCCTCGCGCCATTCGAGGCGCTCGAAGCCGCCGTGCCCGGTCAAGAGCACCGCAAACATGGTGTTTGGCATGCGCGGATGATGACAGGACGCGCGTTACTATCACAGTGCGCTGCTAGACTGCGGCGCCGGAGGATGACCCATCTTGACGTCGAACGGCGCCAGCCGCCTCGCGATACTGCGCAACCGAGACTTCAGGCGGTATCTTGCCGCGAGATTCTTTGCCGGGATCGCGGCGCAAATGCTCGTGATCGCGGTGGGCTGGCAGGTCTATCAGCTGACCGGCCGGCTGCTCGACCTGGGCTTGATCGGACTGTCCCAATTCCTGCCGTTCGTGCTTTTCGCGCTGTTTGCGGGTCACGCGGCCGACCGCTTCGACCGGCGGCTCATCCTGCTGCTGTGCGCGCTGGTGCAGCTGCTCTGCGCGGCGTCGTTGCTCGCCTTTGCGGTCTTCCGCGTCGCGCATGCCGGCCCGATATTCACGGTTCTGGCCTTCCTCGGCGTCTCGAGGGCGTTTCAGATGCCGACCGCGCAGTCCTTCATGCCGAACCTCGTGCCGATCGAATCGCTGCCCACCGCCGTGGCCATCAGCTCCTCGAGCTCGCAGGTCGCGACGATCGCCGGCCCGAGCCTCGGTGGGGTGGTCTACTCGTTCGCGCAGGCCGCGTACGGCAGCCGCGGCGGAGCCGCGTGGGTGTACCTCGCCGCCGCGTTGCTGTTGCTGCTTTCACTGTGGATGCTGCGGTCGATTCGCTCGCGCGGAACTGTGCGCGCCGCGGCGTCCGTCGGTGCCGGTCAGTTGCTCGAGGGCTTGCGCTTCGTCTGGCGGCGCAAGATCGTGCTCGGCGCACTGTCGCTCGATTTGTTCGCGGTGTTGTTCGGCGGGGCCACCGCCCTGCTGCCGGCGTTCACGCGCGATGTGCTGCACGCCGGGCCGGCGGTGTTCGGGTATCTGCGCTCTGCACCCGGCATCGGTGCGGGGTTGATGGCGCTGCTGCTCGCGTTTGCACCGATCCGCCGGCGCATCGGCGTCACGATGTTCGCGGGTGTGGCGGCGTTCGGCGTCGCCACGCTGGTTTTCGGTCTCACGCGACGGTTCGCGGTCGCCATGGTGGCGCTCGTCGTGCTCGGCGCTGGCGACATGGTCAGTGTCTTCATCCGCCATGTACTGGTGCAATTGGAGACGCCGGATGAGATCCGGGGCAGGGTCAGCGCGGTGAATTCCATCTTCATCGGCGCGTCCAACGAATTGGGTGAGTTCGAGTCCGGCTTGACCGCGGCATGGTTCGGCCTCGTGCCCTCCATCGTCATCGGCGG
>JABEVI010000253.1 GCA_013044085.1 Steroidobacteraceae bacterium | reverse complement strand
GCAGCACCACCCACCGTGCCGATGGTCGGTATCAGCCAGTCCGCCAGAGAATTCGCGCAGGGCGGCCGTACCGTCAACAGGACTTCGTGCGTGTGTCGGTCCATCACGATGCCGTCGGGCAGCACCCAGGCGTCGAGGAGTCCGCTGGCTTCGAGCGCCGACTCGAGTCCCGCGCGTGCGCCAACCGGCACGTGGGATGCGAAATCGACCAGCTGCCACAGCGGTGCCCCGGCGGCTTGGGCGCGGATCGCCGGATCTCGGGTGTAGGGCGCGGGCGGCGGCTGGTCCTCGCCCGCCTCGAGACGCGCGCCTTCGGCCTGCAACTCGGCTTGTTCGAGGCGCAATAGCCGCTCCTGTTCGGCAAGCGCTGCCGCGCGCACGGCGCAATCCTGTTCCAGGATTTGGAGCGCGCGATCGAGCGCGGCACGCATCGGATTGGGACCGCTCAGGGTGACGTGCCAGAGGTCGAGTTCCTCGAGGACGGCGTCGATTTCCGCGATACGCAGCGTCTGTGAGGCATTGCCGTGGTCGCGCCACGCGGCGAGGAGCCGGGCGCTACCCTCCGATAATCGCTCCGCGGCGCCACGAGCCGCCGTCGAGGCGGCCTCCAGGGCATCGGCATGCACGACCCGCGCGTCCTGCGCTCGAGCGCGAATCTGCGCGGCCGACTCCACCTCGCGCAGCCGGCGACGCAGGACGGCGATTTCCTCGCGCCGACGCAACTCGGCGGCGCGGCTATCGCGCAGCAGCGACACGATGGCCGTCTCGGCAAGCTCCGCGACGCCGTCGGGTAATGCGACGTCCGGCACGGCACGCGCATGGGCGTCCGCGAGCCCGGTCTCGTGCGCGAGGTGGGCTGCGCCCGATGCCGCGTCTCGTACAATTGCACGACTCGTGTCCGCTTGCACGCGGCGGCGATTGGCCGCGTCCTCTTCCCGGGTGAGTTGTGCGCGGGCGAGGCTCTCGCGTCGCGCCGCTTCGCCCACGAGTCTGCGGCACTCGTCGGCGCGTTCGCGCGCGCCCGCCAGGCGTACTGCATCGCGCATGATGGGGTCGGCGCGCAGCACAGCCAGGCGGGCTTCATCGGCCGCGAGCTGTTCGTCCAATTCTTGCTGCAGCGATTGGTAGCGGTTGACGCGGGCGCGCGCTTCATCGAGTTCCATCTGCGCCGCGTTGACGTCGCGGCTGGCCTTGTCGAAATCGGTTTGCGCCTGCCGCAGGGTGCGTGCGCGGCGCCGCGTGGCGACCTGGGCGTAGCGTCGATAGCGGACGCCGAAGGACCCGATCGCCTTGCGCATCGTCTCGATTTCCGCCAGATCGCGCCGCAGATCGGTGAGTTCGCTCATCGCTTCGGCCACGTCCTCGAGCGCCGCGCGATCGAGCGGGCGCAGCGCGTGGGTCAAGGCATCCGAGAGGCGACCTTCGTCCGGGTTCTTGGACAGTTGCGGCTGACGCAATTGAATCAAGGTGTCGACGAGCGCGTCGTAGCGTTCGGTTCCCAGATGAAACAGCTTCTCGTCCACGGCGCGACGGTAGGCTTGGGCGTTGGGGAATACCTGGCCATGGGCGCCGATGGCTTCGATCAAGCGCTCCCGCGACAGTGTTGTTCTCTCCGCGGTCGTGAGCCAGAGGTCCGCGCCGATGCGTTGGTCCGTGATGAAGAACCAGGGGTCCGTCGTCGGACGACCGGCGACTGCGCGCAAGCCACAGCCCAAGGTCAGCGTCAGCGCGTTGCCCGCGGCGTCGAGCCGCCCGAATTCAATCCACGTATAGCCGATGCGGCGCTCATAGCGCTTGTTCATCAGCAAGTTCCAATCCATGCGCTTGCCGCGATCGCCGTCCGGCTCGACGCGCGAGGCGCTCAGATTGGCGTCCAGCAGGAATGGCAACGTAAGAGATAGCACCTTGGATTTGCCGGTGCCGTTATTGCCCCGGAGCATCAAGTGGCCGTCGCGGAACCAGAACTCCTCCACTTCATAGTGATAGAGCTCCACGAGCCCGAGGCGCAGCGGCTGCCAACGGGATCTGCCGGGGGAGGGCAGCGGCGTTGAGGGCGGGGCGTCAATCAAGAGAGTGGCTCGGCGATGGCGTAGCGATGCAGGGCCGGACGCGCCTGTACGCCCTGCTCGAGGCATCGAACCAGCCGCAGCGCCTCGAGGCGGCTCACCGCCTCCATGGCGAGCGCGACTTCGGCGCCCGCCTCGCGCGCATCTTTGCGCCAAAACCGACCATAGCGGTCGGCGGCATTGCGCAGGTAACCCGCGAGCTCATGCAGCGAATGAATGCGCCCGGGGGTGGCTCGTGCCGTGCGTGCGAGATGTTCGGCCACCAGCAGCGTCGCGTGCGCCTCCGTGCCTACCGCCGGCAGGTGCTTGTCGGAGAGTTCCCCATCGGCATCGACCAGCGCCAGGCCCTCGGCGCGCAATTCGGCGGTAAGGCCGGTCGCTTGCGCGAGCCGATGGGCCAAGGGACCCCGCTGGCTGACCAAATACTCGCGTTCCTCAGG
>JABEVI010000007.1 GCA_013044085.1 Steroidobacteraceae bacterium | reverse complement strand
TGCGTAGTGCTGCAAGCCGTCATCGCTCACGAGGACATCGCAGCCCGCGCCGATCAGGAGCCGGGCGGCCTCGACGCGCGCCCGCCCGATCGCGACCGGCAGCCCGGTGCGCCGCGCGAGCACCACGGGTTCATCGCCGACGAGCGCCGCGCTATCCTCCGCTCCGACCAGGCGCGCTGCGCCCGCCGAGCCTCGATAGCCGCGTGTCAGGATCCCGGGGCGCCGGCCGGCGGCCGCGAGCCGGGCCGCCAGCCAAATGACCAGCGGGGTCTTGCCGGTGCCGCCGACGCTCAGGTTGCCGACCACCAGCACCGGGCAGCCGACCCGTTGCACCGCCAGCCAGCCGCGACGGTAGGCCGCGCGGCGCAGCGCCGAGACCGCCGCGTACAACCCGGATGCCGGCACGAGCCAGGGCGGCGGCCTACGCCGATACCAGACGCGATTGAGCCATGACTGGAGGGACATGCCGGAAGGTCCTTGCGTGGCCGCTCAAGCGTTGAACTGCATCCCATGCAGCGCCGCATACAAGCCGTCGGCCGCCAGGAGCTGCTGGTGCGTGCCGGTCTCGACGATGCGTCCCCGGTCGAGCACGATGATCCGGTCGGCATTCTCGACGGTCGAGAGCCGGTGCGCGATGACCAGGGTCGTGCGCCCGCGCATCAACAGGGCCAATTCCTGCTGCACGCGCCGCTCGGACTCGTTGTCGAGGGCCGCCGTCGCTTCATCGAGAATCAGCACCGGCGAATCCTTCAGCAGCGCCCGCGCGATCGAAATCCTCTGGCGCTGGCCGCCGGAGAGATTCTGGCCGCGGTCGGCGAGCGGGCTTGCGAGCCCGAGCGGCTGCTGCGCGACGAACTCGATCACGTTCGCGGCGCGTGCCGCCTCGAGGATTTCGGCGTCGGTCTTGCCGGCGGCGTTGAAGGCGATGTTGTTGCGGATCGTGTCGTTGAAGAGCACGACCTCCTGGCTGACGAGGCTCACCTGCGCCCGCAGGTCCTCGAGGCGGTATTCGCGCACGTCGTGGCCGTCGAGCAGCACCGCGCCGCCGCTCACGTCGTAGAAACGCGGCAGCAGACTCGCCAGTGTCGTCTTGCCGCTGCCGGAGCGTCCGACGATCGCGACGGTCTCGCCCGCCTGCACGCGAAAGCTCAGGTCCTGCAGCACCGGCCCCTTGCCGCCCGCATAGTCGAAGCAGACGTTGCGGAACTCGATCTCGCCGCGGGCGCGCTCGATCGGCAGCCCGCCGCCGCGATTCTCCGGCGCCTGGTCGAGGATCTCGAACACGCTCTCGCCGGCGGCGATGCCCTGTTGCAGCGGGCCGCTGATGTTGACCAGGCGGCGCAGGTGCGGCGGAACCATCATCGCGGCGGCGAAGAAGCCGAAGAACACGTCGATCGGCAGACGATGCGCGAACACCTGGCGCTCCGAGACGTACAGCACACCGGCGAGCGCGAACGAGGTGATCAACTGCACCACGGGGTTGCTGAGCGCGCTCGCGAACACCAGCTTCATGTTCGAGGCGCGATTCGCCTCGTTGACGCGCTCGAAGCGTTCGCTCTGATGTTCCTCGGCATTGAAGATCTTGATGAGCCGATGCGCGTCGATCGCCTCCTTGGCCACGCGGGTGATGTCCCCCATGGAATTCTGGATACGCGTGCTGTAACGGCGGAAACTGCGGTTCGCCACCTGCATCAGCCAGCCGATCGGTGGTGCCGCGGCGATGCAAAAGAACGCGAGACGCCAGTTCAGGTAGAACAGATACACGAGCAGCACGATCACGCTCAGGCTGTCGCGGATCAGCGAAACCGAGGCGTTGGTCGCCGCGGCCGAGACCATCTCCGTGTTGTAGGTGAGCTTGGAGAGCAGGTGGCCGGACTGCTGGCCGTCGAGGAAGGAGGTCGGCAGCCGCAGATAGTGTGAGAACACCTCCTGACGCAGCTGCTTGATGACCCGCCGTCCGACCCAGCCTGGAAAATAGTTGGACGTGAAGTCGCCGAGCCCGCGCAGCAGGAACAGGCCGACCACGGCCACCGGAATCAGCCACAGGACCGTCGGATCATGTTTCAGGAAGGTGCCGCGCGCGAAAAATTTCACCAATCCGGCGAGTCCGGCCTCGGTCGCCGCGTACAACATCATGCCGAGCACGCCGAGCAGATAGACGCCGAGATGCGGGCGGGCGTACGAAAGCAGGCGACGGTAGACCGCCCAGGGGTTGCCGCGCGTGCTCACTGCGCGGCGCCCTGATGGGTCGTGGCGATATCCAACTGCGCAAAGCCGAGCTGCCCGGCCACGTCCATCACCGTGACCACCGACTGGTGCGTCGTACGGGCATCGGCGCGGATCAGCAACGGGCCGTGATGCGTGCCCGCGGCCCGCGCGAGCGCGCGTCGCAAAGTTAGCGCGTTCGAGTTGAGCAGCGCCCGGCCGTTGACAAGATAGCGGCCGTTCCTGGTGATCGTGACGACGAGCGCAAAGTGCGTGACCGACACCGGCGCATCGCTCGCCCGCGGCAGTTCGACGCGTATCCGCTCCGCGCGCTGGAAAGTCGTCGAGATCATGAAAAAGATCAGCAGCACGAGCAACACGTCGATCATCGAGATCAGATTGATCTCCGGATCGTCCTCGCGCGTGCTGCGCCGCAGCCTCATCGGCGGGCTTGTCCGGACGCGCCGGCGCGATCGTCGAGGGCATCGACGAGCTTGGTTGCCTCCTTCTCCATTTGGATCACGAGCCGCTCGACCTTGCCCCGCAGGTACCGGTAGGAGATCAGCGAGGGAATAGCGACCGTCAAACCGGCGGCCGTCGTGATCAATGCCTCCCCGATCCCGCCGGACAGCAGCCGCGGGTCCCCGAGACCGCCCGCGGTGATCGCGTTGAAGGCGTGAATGATGCCGGCGACGGTGCCGAGCAGGCCGAGCAGCGGCGCGACCGCGGCGATCGTGCCGAGCGTGTTCAAAAAGCGCTCGAGGTCGTGCACGACGTGCCGTCCGCCGTCCTCGAGCCGCTCGACCATCAGCTCCCGGGGCCGGTGCCGGTTGGCGAGTCCGATCGCGAGCAGCTTGCCGAGCGGCGAATTGCGCTCGAGCGCCTGGATGAATTCAGCGTTCACCTGGTCCGATTCGATCCAGTTCCAGACCTTGCGGCCGAGATCGCGCGGTATCACGCGGCTCGTCTGCAGCGCCCACAAGCGTTCCAGGATGATCGCGACGGCCGCTATCGAGCACAGTACGATCGGCCACATGAAGCCGCCGCCCGCGCGGATGATTTCCCACATTGCCAACCCGTTCGTTGCTCCAGCGTGACCTGGCATGATACTTGAGCGGGTGCGGCAGAGACAGAGCGGGCCGCGACACGGCATAATGGAAGCCAGGAATCGAGTAACCAAGCATCATGCAGCGTTGGCTGAAATCGATCACCCCGGACCGCGAGTCGATCCAGAGACACTGGTGCCTGAGGCCGTTCGCCGCGGTCGTCGCCCAGCCCGGGTGCTGGACCTTTCACCGTGCGAACGTCACCCGCGCATTCGCCCTCGGCCTGTTCATCGCCTTCATCCCGCCGACGCCGTTCTTCCCGATCCACCTGGTCTTCTGCTCGATACTCGGCGTGCTGTTCCGGCTGAATCTTCCGGTGTTGTACGCCACCGTGTTCATCAGCAACCCCTTCACCTGGTTGCCGCAGATCGCCGGATCGATCTGGATCGGCTCGAAACTGCTCGGCGTGGACCTCGTGCCGATCGTCCGCCACTTGAGCGAGAGCCCCATGGGCACGACCCTCGGCCGGGTATGGGCGCCGCTGCTGCTCGGCGCGCTGGCGCTCGGCACGCTCGCCGCCGTGCTCGGCTACGCGCTCGCACAGTGCGCATGGCGGCTGCGCGTCGCCCACCACCTGCGCCGCCGACGCGAACGTTCAGCCTCCCGCGCCCTCCGGCCCCACTAACCGGCCGTCGCTGAGCGTCAGTATCCGCTCCATCCGCGCCGCGAGCCGCTCGTCGTGCGTGACGATGACGAGACTCGTGCCGAGTTCGCGATTCAGTTCCAGCATCAACTCGAACACCTGCGCTGCGTTCGCGCCATCGAGGTTGCCGGTCGGCTCGTCGGCGAGCACCAGCTGTGGACGCGTGACCAGGGCGCGCGCGACCGCCGCCCGCTGGCGTTCTCCGCCCGACAGCTGCGCGGGTCGATGTTCGAAACGCTCGGCGAGCCCGACCCGCCGCAATAGCGCCGCCGCCGCCTCGCGCGCCGAACGCGGCTTCATGCGCCGAACGAGCAGCGGCATCGCCACGTTCTCGAGTGCGGTGAACTCGGGCAGGAGGTGGTGGAACTGGTAAATGAAGCCGACCGCGCGGTTGCGCAGCTCGCCACGCGCGGCATCGCCGAGTTCGCTGATCGCCGCGCCGGCGATGCGCACGCTGCCCGCGCTCGGCAGGTCGAGCCCGCCGAGCACCTGGAGAAGCGTCGTCTTTCCCGAGCCGGAGGCACCGACGATCGCGACGCGCTCGGCGCGGCGCACGGCGATGTTCGCGCCGTTCAACACCGTGAGTGTCGTCGCTCCCTGGACGAATTCCTTGACCAGATCCGTCCCCTCGAGCACCAGGTCGTTCGCTGTGGCCATCCGCTGCATTCCTCAGTCGTTTCGCAAGGATTCGGCCGGCGAGAGTCGCGCAGCCCGCCATGCCGGGTAGATCGTCGACAAGCAGGCGAGACCGAACGCCACAGCGCAGATGCGCAGTACATCCCCTGGCAGGACACGTGCCGGCAGTTCGCTCATGAAATAAACGCGCGCATCCAGGAACTTGATCCCCGTCAGATGCTGCAGTGCGCCCACCAGACGCTGCAAGTTCACCGAGAGCAGCACGCCGAGGCCGACCCCGGCGCCGATGCCGAGCACGCCGATCAGGCTGCCCTGCACCATGAAGATCGACAGGATGCTGCGCGGCGAGGCGCCGAGGGTGCGCAGAATCGCGATGTCACGGCGCTTGTCCTTGACCACCATGACCATCGTCGAGACGACGTTGAAGGCGGCGACCGCGACCACCAGCGAGAGGATCACGAACATGATGTGTTTGGTGATCTGGATCGAGCGGAAGAAATTCGCGTGTTGACCGGTCCAGTCATCGACGTAGAAGCCGCCGCCAAGCGCCACCGCGGCGCCGCGCACGATCTGCGGGGCCTGATACATGTCGTGCATGCGCAGACGGATGCCGGTGACGGCGCCGCCCAGCCGCAGCATCTTGGCGGCGTCCCCGATCGACACGAGCGCGACGCGTCGGTCGAAGTCGTACATGCCGACCGAGAGGATGCCGGCGACGCGAAAGGCGCGCATGCGCGGGATGATGCCGACCGGCGTCACGTCGCCCTCGGCGACGATCATCACCACCCGGTCGCCGACGTGCGCACCGAGCGTCGCGGCAAGATCCTTGCCGAGGATCACGCGGTAGGAACCCGGTGTGAGGTCGCGCAGGTGCCCGCTCAGTAAGTGCCCGCCGAGCGCCGCCACCCGGCCCTCGGTGCGAGGATCGATGCCCTCGATGAGGATGCCGGCCGACTTGCCACGATGGATCAGCATCCCTTCCTGTTCGACGTAGGGTGCCGCGCCGGCGATGCCGGGGAATTTCTCGAGCGCGCCCATGTCATGCCGCCAGTGCGTGATGTGCCCCTCGAGACCTGAGATCGTCGCGTCCGCGGTCAGACTCATGATCCGCGTGCGCAGCACGTCCTGGAAGCCGTTCATGACCGAGAGCACGACGATCAGCACCGCGACGCCGAGGCACAGCCCGAGCATCGCGATCGTGGCGATCATGGAGACGAATCCCCGGCGCGGCGAGGCGCGCAGGTAGCGCAATCCGAGGAAGCCCTCGTACCAGAATCCCATCATTCGTACCGCAACGCTTCGGCCGGCGGCGTGCGCGCCGCCCGCCGCGACGGATAGATGGTCGCGGCGAAGGTGAGCAGCAGCGCCGAGATGGCGATGACCACGACATCGCGCGCATGTGGCTCGCTCGGGATCGTCGACAGGTAATAGACGCGCGGATCCATGATGTAGAAGCCGAAGGTGTTCTGCAGGAAGGGCACGATCGTACCGACGTTGAACGCGAGCGTCAGCCCAAGCACGACGCCGAGCGCGGTACCGACCCAGCCGATCAGCAGTCCCTGGGTCATGAACACGGCGAGCACGCCCCGCGGCGTCATGCCGAGCGTGCGCAGGATCGCGATGTCGGTGCGCTTGTCGTTGACGACCATGACGAGCGTCGCGACGATGTTGAACACGGCGACCGCGACGATCAGCATCAGGATCAGGCCCATCATGGTCTTCTCGATGCGTACGGCACGGAAGAAAACCGCGTCCTGCTGGGTCCAGTCGCGCACGCTTAGCCCCGGAACCCGTCGCGCCGCCACACGGGCAAGGCGCGGTGATTGCAGCACGTCGTTGAATTTCAGGCGGATGCCGGTCGGTCCTTGCAGATTGCGCAGCGCCTCGGCATCCCGCAGATCGATCAGGGCGAGCACGGAATCGTGTTCTTGAAGGCCGACCTCGAAGGTGCCGACGACCTGAAACTCCTGAAGGCGCGGTGCGAACTCGCTGTAGCGGGCGTCGCTCGGGGCATCGCCGCTCGGGATCATCACCGTCACGTCATCGCCGACGCCGACCTGCAGCTTGTAGGCGAGCATGCGGCCGAGGATGATGCCGTGCAGTCCGGGCTTCAGGTTCGACAACCGCCCCTGGGTCATCGACACGGCGACCTTCGAGACCGTGGGGTCGAGGGCCGGATCGACGCCGCGCACGATCGCGCCGCTCATCGACTGGCCGTGACTCAAGATCGCGTCGGTATCCAGGTACGGGGCGGCGCCGACCAGACCCTGCGAGCCGCGCAACGAGGCGATCCGCCCTCGCCAGTCGGGTATCGCCGCACCGCCATCGCGCAGCACCGCATCCGCCGAAACGCTCAGCAGGCGGGTGCGCAGCTCGGTCTCGAAGCCGTTCATGACCGACAGCACCGTGATCAAGGCCGCGACGCCGACCGCGACGCCGAGCAGCGACACCCAGGTGATGAACGAGACGAAAAAACTGTGTTCACGGGCGAGCGAGTAGCGCAGGCCCACGAAGACCGGGAGCGGCTGAAACATGGCCGGCGATTAAACCACAGCCGGTGGAAAATAACCCTTCCGCGCCGTTCCAAGACCGTTAAATACGTCAAACTCGCCGGCTTTTCACCGGTGTTATAGTGTGCGCATGGGTGCAATCGCCTCGAGGGGTACCATGCGGTACGTAAAATGGCTGATGGCCGCGCTGCTGGTGGCGGGCATTCCCGGATTCGTGGCGGCCGAGACGATTGCGGTCGGCAATCGCATCGAGGTCGCCAAACCCGGAGTGCCGACGCCGAAGCGCGGCATGACGATGTCCGAGGTCAGGAATCGCTTCGGCGCGCCACGGGTGCAACTGCCCCCGGTCGGCAGGCCGCCGATCACGCGCTGGAAATATCCGGGATATACGGTTTATTTCGAGTACCACTACGTGATCGACAGCGTCGTCGCGGGCTGAAACCGCTGCTGCTCGCACCACGTCTGCCGGCCGGCGCGGCCGGAACGATGCGTTGGGCACGCCTGCTCGGCGCAGCCACGGGCCTGGCGATCGCCGAGGCGGCGGCCGATGCCGACCGGCCGCTGTTGGTGATCGCCCGCGATCCGCGCGCGGCCGAATCGCTGCGCGACGAGGTGGCGTTCTTCGCCGGCGCGGATCTGCCGGTCAACTCCTTCCCTGACCTGGAGACGCTGCCCTACGACGGCTTCTCGGCGCATCCGGACATCACCTCGGCGCGGTTGCGGGCGCTCGCCGCGCTGCCGCGCGCGCGCCGTGGCGTCTGGGTCGCCGCGGTCGACACGCTCCTGCAGCGCCTGCCGCCACGCAGCTACATCGATGCGCGTTCGCTGAGCGTGCATGTGGACGAAGAGCTCGACGTCGCCGCGCTGCGCGCCCGGCTCACCGCGGCCGGCTACGCCGCCGTCACCCAGGTCGCCGCGCACGGCGAGTTCGCGGTCCGCGGCTCCTTGATCGACGTCTTTCCGATGGGTTCGGACGCTCCGTATCGGATCGACCTGCTCGACCAGAACATCGACAGCATCCGTCTGTTCGATCCGGAGACGCAGCGGTCGTTCGAAAAACTCGCCAAAATCGACCTGCTGCCGGCCCGTGAAACGCCGCTCGACCCGGACGCGATCCGCGAGTTCCGACGCCGCTACCGCACCCGCTTCGTCGGCGATCTCGGCGAGCAGCCGGTCTATCGCGACGTGAGCCGCGCGATCGCCGCCGCCGGCGTCGAGTACTACCTGCCGCTGTTCTTCGAGCGCACGGCGGTCATCTTCGAGTACCTGCCGCCCGAGGCGATCCTCATCGACGTCGACGAGGCCTGCGCATCGGCGGGGACCGTCTGGAGCAACATCGGCGCCCGCCACGAGCAGCTGCGGCACGATCTGCTGCGCCCGATCCTCGACCCCGGCGAGCTCTACCAGAACCCGGAGGAATTCGCCGGGGGGCTCGCCCGATGGCCCCTCGTGCACACGCACAGCGCCGAGCCGCCGCCGCAGACCCCGGGGCCGCTGCAAGTGTTCAAGAGCGCGCAGCCGACGCGCGTCGCCGTCGACGTGCGCGCCGAGGAGCCGGCCGCCGCCCTCGCCGCGCATCTCGACACCACGCCCTCGCGGGTCTTGCTGGTCGCCGAGTCCGCCGGACGCCGCGAACTGCTCCTCGATCTGCTGCATGCCCGCGGGCTGCGGCCGCTCGCCTTCGAGAGTTTCGCCGCCTTCGCGCACGCCACCACGCCGCTCGGCATCATGGTGTCGACCGCCTCGCCCGGATTGCGCCTCGAGGAGCCGGCGCTCGAGATTTTGACCGAAGCGCAGATGTTCGGCGACCGTGCACGCCAGGAACGGCGGCGCCGGCGCGCCGAGCGCGATCCGGCAAAGATCCTCAAGGAGCTCTCGGATCTGCGCGCCGGTGCGCCGGTCGTGCACGAGACCTACGGCGTCGGCCGCTACCGCGGTCTGCAGACGATGGATGTGGCCGGACAACTCGGCGAATTCCTGGTGCTTACATACGCCGACGGCGACACGCTGTACGTGCCGGTGCACGCCCTGCACCTCATTTCACGCTATACCGGCGCCCCGGCCGAGACCGCGCCGCTGCACAAGCTCGGCGGTGAGCAATGGCAAAAGGCGCGGCGCAAGGCCGCGCAGCGCATCCGCGACGTCGCCGCGGAGCTTTTGGATCTGTACTCGCGGCGGGCGGCACGCGTGGGCACGGTCATCGCCGCGCCGGAGGCCGATTATCGGGCATTTCAGTCCGGATTCCCGTTCGAGGAAACCGCCGACCAGGCGGCGGCGATCAACGAAGTGCTCGCGGACCTGAAATCGGCCAAGCCGATGGATCGCGTGATCTGCGGCGACGTCGGCTTCGGCAAGACCGAGGTCGCACTGCGCGCCGCCTTCGTCGCCGTCCAGGCCGGCAAGCAGGTCGTGGTGCTGGTGCCGACCACCCTGCTTGCGCAGCAACATTTCACCACGTTCACCGATCGGTTCGCCGACTGGCCGGTGCGCGTCGAGAGTCTGTCGCGCTTTCGCACCAACAAGGAGGCCTCAGCCGTGCTCGCCGGCATCACCGCGGGCAGCGTGGATGTCGTGATCGCAACCCAGCGGCTCCTGCAGGGAAAGGTGCGATTCAAGGATCTCGGCCTGATCATCGTCGACGAGGAACATCGCTTCGGCGTACGCGACAAGGAGAAGCTGAAGGCGCTGCGCGCCGAGGTGGACGTGCTGACGCTCACCGCGACACCGATCCCGCGAACCTTGAACATGGCGATGGGCGGCCTGCGTGATCTGTCGCTCATCACCACGCCTCCGGCGGAGCGCCTGGCCGTGAAGACCTTCGTGATGGAGTGGAACGAATCGATGGTGCGCGAGGCGTTTCTGCGCGAGATCCGCCGCGGCGGCCAGATCTACTACGTGCACAACTCGATCGAGACGATCGAGAAGACCGCGCAGGCG
>JABEVI010000252.1 GCA_013044085.1 Steroidobacteraceae bacterium | reverse complement strand
TTTCTGTCGATTTTGGTAGTGACCTCGATCGGTTCGGTCGGTGAGGTCGCTGGCGATGTCCAAAAGGCATCCGGTGCGATGGAGCGGATTGCCGAGCTGCTGGATGCAACGCCTGGGATTGCGGCACCGCCGGAACCTTTCGCGATGCCGCTGCCGGCGCGCGGCGATATCGTGTTTTCGGGGGTGACATTCGCGTATCCCGGCCGGCCCGATTTGCCGGCGCTGCGGGATTTTTCGCTGACCGTGAAGCACGGTGAGCGGGTCGCGCTGGTCGGACCATCCGGCGCAGGCAAGAGCACGGTCCTGCGCTTGCTACTGCGACTTTATGATCCACAGGCGGGCATCATCCAGATCGACGGCGTCGATCTCAAGGCAACGTCGCCGGCGCAGTTGCGGGCGCGCATTGCCCTAGTTGGCCAAGATGCCGCGCTGTTTTCTGGCTCGGCGTATGAAAATTTGCGCTATGGCCGCGAGGAGGCGACGCGCGATGAGTTGCGTAGGGCGGCAGATGCAGCGCAGGCAACCGGGTTTATCGACCGGCTGCCCGAGCGGTTCGATACACCGATCGGCGAGCGGGCCAAATCGTTGTCGGGTGGTCAGCGCCAGCGGCTGGCAATTGCGCGCGCACTGGTGCGCGATGCGCCGATCTTGCTGCTTGATGAGGCGACCAGCGCGCTCGATGCGGAGAATGAGCAATGGGTGCAGCAGGCGCTGGAGGTGGCGATGGCAGGACGCACCACCATTGTGATCGCGCACCGACTTGCCACGATTTTGAAGGCAGATCGGATCATCGTGATGCAGGATGGGCACGTGGTGGAACAGGGCAGCCACGAGGACCTGGTTGCGACCGGCAAGCTCTATGCGAGATTGGCGCTGTTGCAATTTGGCGTGCAGGGGGCGCCAGGGTAGCGGGCGAGAGAGGCGCAGTTACGTTTGACCTAAGCCACCGGTTTCTAGCCGCAAGCGAACCGCTGCAGGACGACTCAGTATCCGGGCAGTGGCGGCGAAGTCGAATGCGGTCATCAATGTGATATTGAAGCCGAGCGAGATCAGTATGAGACCAATGGCGACATGAAACGCGATTTGAAACACCAAATGCAGCAGCACAGCCGCCGTCGGCGTCCCGATCCATGCCACCATCAAGCCGACGGTACCGCCGACCACGGCGAATTCGCAGAGCCAAGCGCCCCGGATTTGTAACGCGCCAGGTCCAATTCCAACGGTTTTCTGTGGTATGTTTCGACACAGCAGAGTGACGCCGCGACCGCCGACGATGCAAGGCCGAGAAATAATACGCCCAGCCATCCCGCTGTCTTGGCATCCTTGTCTTCCGGCAATTCCGCCATAGCCCGCCAGAACGAGAGACCACGCGCAAAATATGAGTAATCTCGTCAGCGTTCCAGCAACATCAGATCTGCTAGATCCTGCTCTCGTTGCTTGGCACGGCGATCATAGCTTGCCTGATTCTTGACGCACATTAGGCCGTAGGGTCGGCCTCGCTTATCCGTCGTTGTATCGACATCGCAACGCGCCTGTTTGATCGTTCCTTGGAGGTGAGCGCGATCGGCTTCCGCAGCCTTGAAGATCCACGTTCTGCTTTCGGTGTTGTCGAGAAACCGCGCAAGGTCGGCACAGCGGGAACAGCGGCAAGAAAGCTTGCTGGCGCGACGCCAGTCGGGTGGCGGTGCGAGTGGTTCCGCGGTTCGAGCGCGCAGGTGGGCGAGACAGGCCGCCCGCAGTCGCTCGATCGCCTGGCTTGGCGACGTAGTCAGGGTAGTCAGTCGCCGCAGTGCTGGGATCAGAATGGAATCCGGAGCATAGTGTTGCGGTCTGGCCAGTATATGATCCGCGGCGCGCTCCGCCAAAGTTGCGTCGATTGCGGCGAGCCCGCTCAGAAGATCGACGACGACGCCGGGCCGCATCCTCGCCTGGTCCTGCCAGGGCTCGGGTTTGACGCCGTGTGCCGGATCACCCGGTAACTTGGCGAGAATCGGCCTGGCAGCATCCACCAGACGCAACTCGGGATGTTGCTGGCGAAAAGTCGTAACGCGGGCAAGCAAGTCGGCGCAGGCCGCAAACGCCGTCGCGGCGGTTCCGGCGATAATCTGCTCGAGCAGGGCGCTCAGCCGCTCGGCAGGGAGGCAGGCGAGTCCGCCAATAATGGCATCATTGTCGCCCTTTTCGTGATGACCAGTCGCGACAATGTCTCTGAGGCCTCTCTCGATCATTGCGGTGTCACGCAACCGGGTCAACAAAGTAAGCAGCCGCGTGACCTCACTTGGCCCTTCACTCTCTCGCGGATACCAACTTTGCTTCGGCCATTGCGCCACCATACGCCCGGTCAGCTCATGTGCGGCGCACCAGAGTGGGGTTTCCTGCTCCGCGCCGACCGCTTCCCAACGGCCAACCAGGTCATCGAGATAGGGGAGCGTCACCGCAAGACCCGCTTGGTTCAGCACAGCAAATATCCGCGCGCTCGGCCACAGCACCAGAGCAGCCCGGCGATAGGTGCGCTCGAACGAGGCGCCTTCATTACCGGTCGCCTCGTGGAAATGCTCCTCGTCAGGAGCCAGATCCTCGCCCGCGTCAGGCGGTGCGAGCTCATCCCTCTCCACGGGAATTGGGCCGAGGACAACGGCAGCGCCATCGGGGCGCTGCCAGTCCGATAGGATCACGCTCCGGTCGTCAACCTCTCCCGCCTCGAAGGCTTCGGCGTCATCCACCCAGCGCCCGCGCCGCGACCTTTCATAGCGCTCCGAATATTCGGCGATTCCGCTTTCCTCGATCGTCAGCAGCGCCAGATGCAGATCGCATTGCGCCTCCCGCGCGGCGGCAGAAAGCACACCGGCCCGCGCCGCATCGGCGCCCTTCAGCGCGTCAAACCCGAGTTCGGCTGGCGTATAAGCGTGCTCGAGGAGATAGATCAGCTTCTCTGGCAAATCATCCTCATCGGCCGCCTGTTTAGCCGCGCGCCACCCCTGTAACAGCGTCGTCAAGCGCGCCTGTTCGGATACATAGCTGGGGGCTCTGGGAGGACGGCCCTTGCCCCGCCGCAGCAAATTATAGACCAGCGTCAGGCGATATCCTTGGGTGATCGGCAGAACTTCATGGACGCAATCAGCATAGAAGGCGGTGAACGCCGCTTCGGCCGGGTCGTCACTGTGAAGATCAAGCTGGATCTCCCGCCCCCTGTGCCGGATGATCAGCGTGCCGCCGGCGAACCGCGAGGGCAGCACAATAAGAAGTGTCGCGAACATGCCGGGTGCTTTCTCGGTATCACGGTGGCCGACGAAGAAGCTTCCCTCGTCATAGACCAGCAACTTGTAGAATTCGGCATCAACCGGCTCGCTCACTCCGAGCCCCTCGGCCGCCCGCGCCACGATCGTCGCGAGTGTTTCCGCCCAACGCCGCCCACCGATGCGCACCCGATCAGGGCCGATCTGCCAAGTGCGTCGGACATCCTGGTCGATGATCGTGGTCTCGCCTCTTCCATATGGGGCGGGCTCGGCGCATGCGATGAGTTGTCTAGCCTGCACCGGCAGCAACGGTAACGCCACCTGGCCCGCACCATCGACCTCCAGCGACGGCATGCCCAGAACTTCCATGCCAGATGTCCAGAAATCACCCGGCCGACTCACCGTGTCTAGGAGCGAGTCAAGTTCAGACGCGATCGATACCGACATAAGGGTCATGCAGAATCTACCCGGGACATGGAGAAGAAGTCGTGTACGCTCTTATCGGCCCAATCATGGATGTCGATCTGCCCCAATGCAAGCCGGTGAAGGCATTGTCAGGTTGACGACCTTCCGGTGCCCGTAGCCCTTTGGAATGATGAATTT
>JABEVI010000251.1 GCA_013044085.1 Steroidobacteraceae bacterium | reverse complement strand
GTTGCCGTTAGGTGCTCGACGGGTTCATCGAATACGATATCCAGGCAGCCGATCTGCAACGACTTAACTCGAATCATCAGGAGCCATCATCTTGGGACAGCCTCTATCCACGCAGGCGCTCGAGCAATTATTCGTCAGCGCAAGAACTCACAATGGCTGGCATGACGAGCCGGTGGGCGATGACACGGTGCGCGCCCTCTATGATCTGTTGAAGTGGGGTCCGACGTCGGCCAACACCTGTCCGGCGCGGTTCGTTTGGGTGCGCAGCGTCGAGGGAAAGGCGCGCCTGGCCTCGCTCGCGATGGAAGGCAACCGCCGCAAGATCCTGGCGGCGCCGCTCACGGTCATCATCGGCTATGACCTCGACTTTGCCGAGAGCTTGCCGAAATTGTTTCCCGCCCGTGCGGAGGCGATGCGCCAGTCCTTCGCGCAAGCCGCCGTTGCGCAGGTGACGGCCATGCGTAACGGCAGCCTGCAGGGCGCTTACCTCATCATGGCTGCCCGTGCGCTCGGTTTGGATTGCGGACCCATGTCCGGCTTTGACAATGCGGCGGTTGACCAGGCGTTTTTTGCGGGCACACGCATTCAATCGAATTTCATCTGCAGCCTAGGCCATGGAAAGGCCGAATCGGTCTACCCCCGCAATCCCCGGCTGAGTTTCGAGGAGGCTGGCCGCTTCGCCTGAGCGGCCACCACCCTTCACACCGGATCCGCCGTGCCCCGACTTGCGCCCGGCGCCGTCAGTGGCGCCGGGCCTTCGACTGTTGAGCCCGGTAGGCGAGCCAGCTCTGGTCGATCAGATAGGCATGGATGTCGTCGACGTCCTTTACCGTCAACAAGTCGTCGAAGCGCTCCATGCCGGCCGGTGCGAGCAGGCCATGCAGCACGATCGCGTTGAAGGCGGCATTCAGGCCGGGGCTGAGCCTGCGTAGATCGGGCGTCGTCGAGAGCCCGAGCGCGTGGCAGCGCGAACACTCCTGGATGAATTTGACCTCGCCATCCTTGATTTGCGCCTCATCCGCCGTTTCTGCCGGAGGCTTCGCAAATGGCACCTTGACCCGCAGGGGCGGCGTCGGTACAGCGCCGCCCCCGAGCTTGAAGGCGATGACGCGATTCGTGTTTTCATATTTGATCGCGGCGCTGCTCGGCGGGATCGGTCCCTCGGCGATGGCGGTGCCTCCATAGCCGACTTGCACCGCGACGTACTGGACACCGTGCACGGCATAGGTCATCGGTGCGGCCATGATGTGACTGCCTGTCTGGATGACCTTCAGGACCTTGCCGGTGTCGGCCGCATAGACCCACAAGCCGCCGCTGCCGCGGCCCTGGAACACGAGGTTACCCGCCGTCGACATCACACCGCCGTCGTATCCGCGCATGCCGGCGGAAGTTTCGTGCTGCCAGACGGTTTTTTGGGCGACGGGGTCCCAGGCACGAATGAGTTCGCGCACCGGTTTGACGTTGCGCATGGCCGCGATGCGCTGGCGGTCGGGCAGGGGCCCGTACAGGCCCCGCAGGTCCGCCGCATGGTAGCTGTCGTCCGGGAAGATGCCGTTGACGGTGAAGAATCCATCGAGAAATTTCACCCGGCCGCCGTTGTGCAGCAGGTCGACCCACACGCTCGGCACGTCGATGACGGGGATGTAGACCAACTTCGTTTGAGCGCTGTAGGACATCGGATTCCAGGTATGTCCGCCGGCCCACGATGGATACACCGTCTTCGGCGAGGCATACCAGTCGGACGCCCGCGTCACGATCGGCCGGCCGGTTTTCAGGTCGACACCGGAGGCCCAATTGACGTAGACATAATTCTTGGCGGACAGCAGTTTGCCGGTTCGGCGGTCGAGCACATAGAAGAAGCCGTTCTTCGAGGCCTGCATCAAGACGCGGCGCCGGACACCCTGCAGGCGCAGGGTCGCGAGGATCATTTTCTGGTCGGCGTCGAAATCCCAGTGATCATTCGGTGTCGTTTGGTAGTACCAGGCCATCCGCCCGCTATCGGCGTGCAGCGCAATGATCGAGGCCGTATACAGATCGTCGCACTTGGCCGAGTCTTCAGGCCGGCGGTCATAAGGAGCCGCATTGGCGGTGCCGAAATACACGAGCTTCAGCTTCGGATCGTACGCAAATCCGTCCCAGACCGTGCCGCCGCCCTGGTATCGCGGGTCGCGGTGCGGGTCCCAGGTCTTCGCGGCGGCCGCGAGTTCCGGATTCTCGAAGGGCTGGCCAACGGCCGGCGGCACCGTGTAGAAGCGCCATTTCAGTGCGCCGGTGTTCAGGTCGTACGCCGAGACGTAGCCGCGCACCCCGCCGATGCCCATGTCCGAGCCGCTGTTGCCGATGAGGACGAGCTTGCCGGCGATCTGCGGTGCGCCAGTGCTCGAGTAAGGCATCTTGTGATCGACGATGGTGTCGACCACCCACAGCGGCTTTCCGGTCGCCGCATCCAGGGCGTGCAGGCGGCCGTCGACCGATGCGACGTAGACCTTGCCCTTCCAGACGGCGACACCGCGGTTGACCAGATCGCAGCACGGGTTTCTCGCCGCAAAATAGCGTGCGTGCGGGTTGTAGCGCCAGAGCTGTCTGCCGGTTGCAGCGTCGATCGCATAGACGTAGCCCCAGGTGCCGGAGGTGTACATGACGCCATCGACGACGATCGGCGTCGCCTCCTG
>JABEVI010000058.1 GCA_013044085.1 Steroidobacteraceae bacterium | reverse complement strand
TGCTTTACAACCCGCAGGCCTTCTTCACACACGCGGCGTCGCTGGATCAGGGTTTCCCCCATTGTCCAATATTCCCCACTGCTGCCTCCCGTAGGAGTCCGGACCGTGTCTCAGTTCCGGTGTGGCTGGTCGTCCTCTCAGACCAGCTACGGATCGTCGCCTTGGTAGGCCATTACCCCACCAACTAGCTAATCCGACTTTGGCTCATCCAATAGCGAGAGGTCTTACGATCCCCCGCTTTCCCCCCAATTCTTTCAAACCAGGGACGTATGCGGTATTAGCCAATCTTTCGACTGGTTATTCCCCACTACTGGGAAGATTCCAAAGCATTACTCACCCGTTCGCCGCTCGTCAGCACGTATTGCTACGCCTGTTACCGCTCGACTTGCATGTGTTAGGCACGCCGCCAGCGTTCAATCTGAGCCAGGATCAAACTCTTCAGTTAAATACACTTTCGACTGAAGCAATCACGATCCCGAATCTGAACTAACTGTCCTTGCGGACAACTGGTCGTTCGGTACTCGTTATCAATTGCAACAAAGGCAAATGACGCGAGTCCCCACACAAATTACCTGCTCAAATTTTTAAAGAACTGCCCGCGGCGACTAAGGCCGGGGAAAGACTTTCAAGTATAGCCGACATTCGTGGCCCGTCAATGGCCAATATCTTTTCGAACGCTGCCTTTCACTTGGAAGGGCGCGCAGTATAGCCGCCCAAGAGCCGCTGTCAACCAATTGTCACAGGATGTTTCGGCGGCCCCGGCGCAGGCACCGCAATCCACTGAAAATAGCCTGAATTTAGCGTTGCTGCAGGTGCAATTTGACGATCGCGCGCTTGCCAACCGAGACGACATAGGTGCCGCCGGCGGCCAATTCGTGGCGCGGATCAGCAATTTTTTGCTGGTCGACGCGCACCGCGCCTTCTTCGATTTTGCGGGTCGCTTCGGAGGTGCTGGCGACGAACCGCAGTTCCTTCAGGATCGAGGTGACGCGCGCGCAAGCGCCATCGATGCTCAGGACTCGCTCCTGCACATCGACCGGCGCCGCACCACGCTGGAATCGCGCCGCAAAATGCGCCTGCGCCTCGGCAGCGCACTCAGCGCCGTGGAAGCGGGTGACGATTTCGAGCGCGAGTTCGATCTTCGCATCCCGCGGATTGGCGCCGCCGGCAAGCGCGCTTCTCAGCTCGCTTAGTTCACGCAGCGGCCGGAAGCTCAGCAGCTCGAAATAGCGCCACATCAGATCGTCGGAAATCGACATCAGCTTGCCGAACATCTCGGCCGGCGCATCATCGATGGCAATCGTATTGCCGAGCGATTTCGACATTTTCTGCACGCCGTCGAGGCCCTCGAGCAGCGGCATGGTCAGGACGACCTGGGGTTCTTGACCGAAGGATTCCTGCAGCTGGCGCCCGACCAGAAGATTGAATTTCTGGTCCGTGCCACCCAACTCCACGTCGGCGCGCAGCGCCACCGAATCGTAGCCCTGCACGAGCGGATAGAGGAATTCGTGCACCGCGATCGGCTGCCCGGACTTATAGCGCTTTTGGAAATCGTCGCGCTCCAACATCCGCGCGACCGTGTGCTTCGCGGCAAGCTCGATCAAACCCGCGGCGCTCATCGTCCCCATCCAACGCGAATTGAATTCGACGATGGTGCGCTGCGGATCGAGGATTTTGAAGATTTGCGCCTGGTAGGTGCGGGCGTTCGCCGCGACCTGCTCCGGGTTGAGGCGGGGCCGCGTCGCATTCTTGCCGGTCGGATCGCCGATCAATCCGGTGAAATCGCCGATCAAGAAGATCACGTCATGCCCATACTGCTGGAATTGACGCAATTTATTGATCAGCACCGTGTGACCGAGATGCAAATCCGGTGCGGTTGGGTCAAATCCCGCCTTGACCCGCAAGGGCACGCCACGCTCGATCCGGCGACGCAGATCAGCCAGGTGGATCACATCGACGGCGCCTCGCGCCAGTTCGCTCAACTGTTCATCGATACCGCTCACGAGTATTCGCATCCTCTGATATGGCCGAGCCGGGGCGCGGCCAAGGCGATGCCGCGCGCCGCGGCACTTTAACCGGCCTCGAGGTTTGCGTGCTAGATCGCCCGTCGCGAACCACCGACGGCATTGACCGGGGCGCCCCCGGCCGCTAGCCTAACGCGCTCTTTTTAGCCGGGAGTGGAATAGTGCGCCGTTACGGCCCGACCTTGCGCATGCTGCTGCGCCGCTTCCACCGCTTCACGGCTCGCCTGGCACCGCTCGCCGCCGCAGCGAGCGCAGTGCTGCTGATCTGGCACGCGGCGATCGATCCGAGCCCGTCCGTGACGGCTGCTCCGGCCCCGCTGATTTATCCGGGCGAGCACACGCCACCGCAGCGGCCGGAACCGGCCGGACCCGTCGGGGTGCAGCAGGCGGGGTTCGCACCGACGATCGATCTCGTCGTCGGTCGCAACGAGGCGCTGGATGCGATATTCCGCCGCCTGAATCTGGACAAGAAGGCGGACCTTGCCGGCATCCGCGATCTGCCCGGCATCCGCCAGGGGCTCGGCTTGCTCAAGTACCCGGAATGGTTCGGGGCGCGCAAGCCACAGGGCGCTGCGGCGGCTCTGGCGGCAAGTCTCGACCCGGGCTCGAGCGCGTCGCTGCCGTTCTCTGCCGACAACACGCAGGAAACCCGGATTCGGGTCGCAAGTGCCACGATCCAACACTCGCTTTTCGGCGCGGCGCGGGCCGCGGGCATCGCCGATCCGATCGCACTGAAGCTCGCCCACCTATTCTCGTGGGACATCGATTTCGCCCAGGACGTAAGGCCAGGCGATCATTTCACGGTCGCCTATCAGCAGATCTATCGGCACGGCCGCTACCTGCGCGACGGGCGGATACTCGCCGCCCGATTCGTCAACCGCGGCCACGCCTACGAGGCGCTGCGGTTCACCGGTCCGGACGGCGTCGCCGCCTACTACACGCCGAACGGACAGCCGATGCGCAAAGCCTTCCTGCGCGCCCCGCTCGATTTCACGCGCGTCAGTTCGCCGTTCAACTTGCACCGTATGAACCCCGTACTGCACATCATCCGACCGCATCTCGGCACCGATTTCGCGGCGCCGATGGGCACGCCGGTGCATGCCGCCGGCGACGGCCGGGTGCTGTTCGATGGACGTGAGAATGGCTACGGCAACACCGTCATCCTGGCTCACGCGCATGGCATCACGACCCTGTACGCACACCTGGCGCGTTTTGCCCGCAAGTTGCACCGCGGCGAGCCGGTACGCGAGGGACAAGTCATCGGCTACGTCGGCATGTCGGGCCTCTCGACCGGCCCGCACCTGCATTACGAGTTTCGCATCCACGGGGTGCACGAGAACCCCCAGACCGTGCGTCTGCCCGGCGCGCCGCCGCTGCGGGGCTTGGCGCTTGCCGACTTTCGCGCCGATGCCGTTCGCTTGGTAGCGGATCTGCGGGCGTCGCCGACGCCGCGTCATGCCGCTCCGGCGACGGCGGCAAACCTCGCGCCGCGATCGGCCACACCGACAGCGCTCATCCTGCCTAATTGAGCCGCGATACGGCCGCATAATGGGTCTGTACCTCGGCCTGATTTCCGGAACCAGCATGGATGCAATCGATGCGGCGCTGGTCGATTTCGACTCGGCGCCGCTGCGAGTGCTCGCCACGCAGGCGAGCACCTTCGAACCGACGCTCGCACGGCGTCTCGCGTCGATTCTCGACGGCCCCGAGAGCGTCTCGCTTGATTCGATCGGCCGGCTGGACCACGAACTCGGCGCGGCGTTCGCGGCGGCGGCACTATCCTTGCTGGCGCACGCGGGAATCCCGCCGAACGAGGTCACCGCGATCGGCAGCCATGGGCAGACGCTACGACATCGCATCGAACCGCCCACACCCTTCACCTGGCAGATCGGCGATCCGAACGTGATCGCCGAGCTCACCGGCATCGCGGTGGTTGCGGATTTCCGGCGACGTGACGTCGCCGCCGGCGGTCAGGGCGCGCCACTGGTGCCGGTATTTCACGAAGGCGTGTTCCGCAGTGACGACGAAGACCGGGTCATCGTCAATATCGGCGGCATCGCCAACCTCACGCTGCTCGCGCGCGCCGCGCCGCTGCTCGGCTTCGACACCGGTCCTGGCAACCGGCTCATGGACGCCTGGATCGCACGTCACCGCGGCGAAACCTTCGATCGGGACGGGGCTTTCGCATCGAGCGGCCGCTGCGATGAGTCGCTGCTCGAGGAACTGCTGCTCGAACCCTTCCTGCTGCAACCGGCGCCGAAGAGCACGGGCCGTGAGCTGTTCAGGCTCGCATGGCTCGACGAGCGGCTCGCGGCGCACCGCGCGCGCGGCGGCACG
>JABEVI010000057.1 GCA_013044085.1 Steroidobacteraceae bacterium | reverse complement strand
GTGGTGGCGCCGGCCGGATAGAGCTTGGCGCCGTGCACGATGAGCGATTCCTTCGCCCGATCGATCTCCTCGATCGGCATGCTCTCGGTCAGGTAGAGCGTCATCAGCGGCTCGAACGCGCATCCGGCCGGCAGCGCGGCGAGGATCCGCGCGCGATACGCGCGCGCCCGATCGACCGTCGTCACCGGCGATTTGAGGTTCGGCATCACGATTGCCCGCCCGAACCTCGAGGCGCTGAAGTGCGCGACCGACTCGAGGGCCGCACCGTCGCGCAGGTGCAAGTGCCAGTCGTCCGGCCGGGTGATCGTGAGTCCGCTCATGCGCGGCGGGCCGCGGCGGGCCAGTCCCGCGCGAGCAATTCCAGCGTGAATCGAACGCCGAAGCCGGTGATGTCGGTGCCGATGTGGCCAAGGCCGCCGCGGCGCATGCCCGCGGCCAGGTCGAGGTGCAGCCACGGGACCTGAGGCGGCACGAAACGCGACAGAAAGCGCGCCGCGAGGATGTGGTCTCCCTTGCCATCGACCGCGCACTGCATGATGTCGGCGACCTTGCTGTCGAGGTCGGTGTCGAAATCCGCATCCATTGGAAAGCACCAGACTCGCTCGCCGCTCGAGGCGCCGGCCGCTTCGATGATTTCGCGGGTCCGCAGCCGGTTCGTGAACGCGCCGCTGTAACGCTCCGTCAGGGCCCGCACACAGGCGCCGGTGAGGGTCGCGTAGTCTATGATTGCGCGCGGTCGGGTCGCCGCCGCGAGGCTGAGCGTGTCGGCGAGGACCATGCGGCCCTCGGCGTCCGTGTGAATGACCTGGATCGTGGTGCCGTTGTGTGCGCGGACGATGTCCTGCGGCTGGTAAGCGGTCGGTCCGATCCGGTTCTCGGTGATCGCGAGCCAGCCATCGACGGCCAGGGGCGAGCGCAGCGTGCTGAGGGCGTGCAGGCAGCCGAGCGCGACGGCGCTTCCCTGCATGTCCGTGTGCATCTCGAGCATCCCGGAGTGAGCCTTCAGGTTCGTACCGCCCGTATCGAAGCAGATTCCCTTGCCGACGAGGCACAGGTCCGGCGCACCCGCGCGGCGTGCGCCAGGGGGGCGGTAGGAAAGCCGGGCGATGCCGGCGTCACGGGCGGCGTTACCGCGGGCGACGGCGAGGAATGCGCCGGCGCCGAGCCGCCGCAGGCGGCGTTCACCGTAGAAGCTCAGGTGCATGCCGCTCAGTCGTGCGAAGTCCTCGAGGCATCGCCGGTAGCCGGCGGCATCGAGCCGGTTCGGCGGCAGCGACGTCAACCAACGGGCGATATTGTTGCCGGCGGCGCCTGCCAGCGTGCGCTCGAGGTCCTTCGGCCGGGTCTTTGCCGCAAGCTCGATTCGCATCAGGCGCGGCGGCGCGGGCCGTGATTTGAACTGTGGCAGTTCGAAGGCTCCGGCCTGCAGCGCCGCCATGGCCGCGCACAGCGCCTCCCCGGCGCGCGCCGCCTCGAGTCCGAGTTCCCAGACCAGCACGGTCCGCGGCCGCTCCTGCAGGGCCGCCTGCGCGGCCTTGCCGACGAACTGCAGCAATTCGAACGCACCCATCGTTGCATCGACGATCGCGGCCACCAGCAGGGTTTGCGCCCGCTCGCCGACGCGCAGGGTCACCAGGTCACCGCCTTTGCGCGGCTTCGCCTCGATCAATGCCCGCAGCGGCTGCGCGTGCGGCAGCGCCGACCAGTCGATGGTCGCGGGCGAGACGGGCAGCAGGAGCAGCGCCGCTTGATGACGGGCAAGCGCCCTCTCACCCGGACGGGCGGAGAGCTTGCGTACGGGTACGGTCAGCCGGTCGAGCGGCAAACGAGTCGGCATATCCACAAAGCGCAAGCCCGCTCCTCGCTTGACCATCAAAAAACAAACCCTGAAGATAGCGCCTTCATTCAACCGTGGTGGCGGCTTGCGCAACGGCGCCCTGTCGCGCAGACCATCTTAACAGGACGCGCGGGCCTCTGCATGAGCGCGCCCCGTGCAGTAAAGGCTCCGTATGACGCAACGTTCCCCGTTCGAAGACATAGATCCCGCGGAAACCCAGGAGTGGCTCGAGTCGATCGACTCGGTCATTCGCGCCCAGGGTCCTCAACGCGCCCATTTTTTGCTCGAGAAACTGGTCGATTTCAGCCGCCGCTCCGGCACCTATCTGCCGTTCAAGCCGAATACGGCCTATCTGAACACCATTTCCAAGACCCGGGAGCCGGAATATCCGGGCGATCGCTCCCTGGAGCGGCGCAACGAAGCCTACATGCGCTGGAATGCGATGGCGATGGTCGTGCAGGCGAACCGGGAAAACTCTGAATACGGCGGCCACATCGCCACCTACGCGTCGGCCGCGACGCTCTACGAGGTCGGATTCAATCACTTCTGGCGTGCCCGCAGCGCCGCCCACGCCGGCGATCTGGTGTTCATGCAAGGGCACTCGAGTCCCGGCATCTATGCGCGCGCCTATCTGGAAGGCCGCATGACCGAGGAGCAGCTTCTGCGGTTTCGACGCGAGGTCGGCGGCGGCGGTCTGTCCTCGTACCCGCATCCATGGCTGATGCCCGATTTCTGGCAGTTTCCGACGGTCTCGATGGGTCTTGGTCCGATGAACGCCATCTTTCAAGCACGCTTCATCCGCTACCTGGAGCACCGCGGATTGATGCCGGAGTCGGATCGCAAGGTCTGGGCGTTCCTCGGCGACGGGGAGATGGACGAACCGGAGTCGATGGGCGCCCTGACGATGCCGGTGCGCGAGAAGCTCGACAACCTGGTGTTCGTCATCAACTGCAACCTGCAGCGCCTCGACGGCCCGGTCCGCGGCAACGGCAAGATCATCCAGGAACTCGAGGCGGCCTTCCTCGGCGCCGGCTGGAACGTGATCAAGGTGCTGTGGGGTTCACGCTGGGATCCGCTGCTCGAGAAGGATCACAAGGGTCTGCTGAAACGGTTGATGGAGGAGTGTGTCGACGGCGAGTACCAGAACTTCAAGTCGAAGGGTGGTGCCTATACGCGCGAGCACTTCTTCGGCAAGTATCCGGAGCTTCGCGAAATGGTCGCGAACATGTCGGACGAGGAGATCTGGCGCCTGAACCGTGGCGGCCATGATCCGCAGAAGGTCTACGCGGCCTATGCGGCCGCGGTTGCGCACAAGGGCGCACCGACCGTGATTCTTGCGAAGACCGTCAAGGGATTCGGCCTCGGCAAGGGCGCGGAGGGGATCAACGCGGCCCACCAGCAAAAGAAATTGAACGACGATTCGCTCAAGGATTTCCGCGATCGATTCAACATACCGATCACGGACGCAGAGATCGAGGGCCTGACGTTTCGCAAGCCCTCGGCGGACAGCGAGGAGATTCGCTATCTGCAGGCACGACGCAAGGCGCTCGGCGGCTATCTGCCGGCGCGCAGCGACGAGGCCCCGCCGCTCGCCGTACCGCCGCTCGAAGCGTTCAAGCCGCTGCTCGATGGCACGGGTGAGCGCGAGATCTCGACGACGATGGCGCTGGTGCGCATTCTCACGACTCTCGTCAAGGACAAGAATGTCGGCAAGCACATCGTGCCGATCGTGCCGGATGAGGCGCGCACATTCGGAATGGAGGGCATGTTCAGGCAGATCGGCATCTACTCCTCGATGGGCCAGTTGTACACGCCGCAGGACGCGGATCAGCTGATGTATTACCGCGAGGATCGGCAGGGTCAGATCATCGAGGAGGGCATCAACGAAGCCGGCTCGCTTTGTTCCTGGATCGCCGCGGCGACCGCGTATGCGAATCACGGGATCAACATGATCCCGTTCTATATCTTTTATTCGATGTTCGGCTTCCAGCGCGTCGGCGACTTCATCTGGGCGGCGGGCGACAGCCAGGCTCGCGGCTTCCTCGTCGGTGCCACCGCGGGGCGCACCACGCTCGCCGGCGAGGGGCTGCAGCACCAGGACGGGCACAGCCAGCTGGTCGCGACCACGGTGCCGAACTGCGTCGCCTACGATCCGGCTTACGCCTACGAACTCGCTGTGATCGTGCACGATGGCATGCGGCGCATGTATCAGGAACGCGAGCGGGTGTTCTATTACATCACCTGCATGAACGAGAACTACCCGCAGCCGTCGATGCCGGCCGGGGTCGAGCGGGGAATCCTCAGCGGCATGTACCTGCTGCACATCGGTGGACGAGGCAAGGTGCGGGCGACGCTGTTCGGCGCCGGAACGATCCTGCGCGAGGTGCTCGCGGCGGCCGAGATCCTCGAGCGTGACTTCGGCGTACCCTCGGACGTGTATTCGGTCACGAGCTTCAGCGAGCTGCGCCGTGATGCGCTGGCCGTGGAGCGGTGGAATTTGCTGCACCCCGATCAACCGCCTCGTCAGACCTACATCGCACAGGCGCTCGGGGATCGCGAGGGGCCGTTCGTCGCCGCCACGGATTATATGAAGACTGTGGCGGATCAGATCCGCCAGTGGATACCCGGCCGCTTCGCGGTGCTCGGCACCGACGGCTACGGACGCAGCGATGCGCGTGCCGAACTGCGCCGGTTCTTCGAGGTCGATCGGCACTACGTCGTGATCGCGGCCCTGAAGGCGCTGGCCGACGACCACAAGATCGACGGCAAGACGGTTCTCCTGGCGATGCAGAAATTCGGCATCGATCCGGAAAAGCCGAACCCCTTGACCGTGTAGGCGAAGACCGTGACCAACACCATAGAAGTTCGTGTGCCCGACATCGGCGGTTTCAGCGACGTCAACGTGATCGAAGTGCTGGTGAGCGAGGACCAGCGAATCGAGAAAGATGCGCCGCTAATCACGCTGGAAACGGAAAAGGCGGCGATGGACGTGCCTTCGCCGATCGCCGGTCGTGTTGCTCAGATGAAATTGAAGGCGGGCGACAAGGTCTCGCAGGGTTCGTTGATTTTGCTGCTCGAGCCCGCGGAGGCGGCAGCTGCCTCGGCTGCCGCTGCGCCACCGGCGCCACCGGCGCCACCGGCGGCAGCACCATCACCACCGGCGGCCGCAACGGCTGCGGCGGCCGCGCCGCCGCCGACGCCGGCTGCACCCGCGCCGCTCGCGCCTGCGTCGACGTCGCCGCCGGTCGTGTTCGCGATCGACGAGGCGGGATTCTCGAAGGCGCATGCGAGTCCCTCGGTGCGCAAACTGGCGCGTGAACTCGGCGTCGATCTTGCCCGAATCACGGGCGGAGGGCCGAAAGGCCGGATCATGGCCGAGGATGTCAAAGCGCACGTCAAGAGCCTGTTGAGCGCAGCCGCTACATCGGCGAGCGCGCTGCCGAAGGTGCCGCAGGTCGACTTCGCGAAGTTCGGACCGATCGAGGTCAAGCCACTGTCGCGGATCCAGAAGATATCCGGCGCGCGCCTGCAGGCGAGCTGGATCAACCTGCCGCACGTGACCCAGCACGAGGAGGCCGACATCACCGACATGGAGGCCGGCCGCGCGTGGATGAAGGGCAAGGCGACCCAGGCGGGAGTCAAACTCACACCGCTCACGTTCCTCGTCAGGGCTTGCGTGCTCGCTCTGAAGGAATTTCCGCGTTTCAACGCCTCGCTCGATGCCTCCGGCGAGAATCTCGTGCTGAAGAAATATTTCCATATCGGCTTCGCCGCCGACACACCGAACGGTCTGGTGGTGCCGGTCATTCGTGACGCCGACCGGCTGGGATTGTTCGACGTGGCCCGCGCGCTTGCGACCCTTTCGGAGAAGGCGCGTGCCGGCAAATTGACGGCCGCCGAGATGCAGGGGGGCACCTTCACGATCTCGAGTCTCGGCGGCATTGGCGGTACCGCATTCACGCCGATCATCAATGCGCCGGAAGTGGCTATCCTCGGCGTGTCTCGCTCGACCCAAAAGCCGGTGTTCGACGGCAGGGCTTTCGTGCCGCGGCTGATGCTGCCGCTATCCTTGTCCTACGATCATCGCGTGATCGATGGCGCGGAAGCCGCCCGTTTCGTGGTGTTCCTCGCGAAGACGCTCGGCGAAGCGCAGGCCTTGCAATGAGCTTGCTCGAAGTTCACATTCCCGATCTCGGGGAGGTCAAGGATGTCGGCGTCGTCGACGTTCTGGTCGCGCCGGGCAGCGAGGTGCGCCTGGAGGATCCGCTCCTGACGCTCGAGTCGGAGAAGGCCTCGATGGACGTGCCCTCGCCGGTCGCCGGCATCGTGCGCGAGATCCGTTTGAAGAAAGGTGATCGTGTCGCGGCAGGCACTCTGATCGGTCTGTTCGAGGTCGCGGGGGCCGCGGCTGCACCCGCACCGGCACCGGCACCGACGCCCGCACCCGCACCCGCACCCGCAGCCGCGGGAGTTGCGCCGGGCGGACCGCCCTCCGGGGCTCTCGACCTCGTCGTGCTCGGCGCCGGCCCCGGTGGTTATACCGCGGCTTTTCGGGCAGCCGATCTCGGCATGTCGGTCACGCTCGTCGAGCGCTGGCCGACCTTGGGTGGTGTCTGCCTGAACGTCGGCTGTATACCGTCGAAGGCATTGTTGCATGCGGCGAAGGTGATCGACGAGGCTGCGTCGCTCGCCGAATGCGGCATCACCTTCGGGGCACCGAGCATCGATCGCGATGGTTTGCGAGGCTGGAAGAATCGAGTCGTCGGCAAATTGACCGGCGGCCTCGCGGCGCTCGCGAAGCAGCGCAAGGTCGATGTGGTGTGCGGCACCGGGAAATTTATCGGGCCGCACTGCATCGAGGTCGCAACGCCGAATGGCGCGCGGCGGCTCGATTTCAAACAGTGCATCATCGCGGCCGGCTCCGAGTCGGTTCGCCTGCCGGGGTTGCCGCAGGATCCGCGCGTGATCGATTCGACGGGCGCGCTGGAACTGCCGGCCGATTGCAACCGGTTGCTCGTGGTCGGCGGCGGCATCATCGGCCTGGAAATGGCCTGCGTCTACGATGCGCTCGGCGCGCGGGTCAGCATCGTCGAATTGTCCGCCAGTCTGATGCCGGGCACGGATCCGGACCTCGTCAGACCTCTGCAGAAACGCATCGAAAAGCGCTACGAGCGCATTCTGACGGGAACCAAAGTCGCCAGGCTCGAGGCGCGCCCGGAAGGCTTGCGGGCGTTTTTCGAGGGAGCCGCCGCGGTCGAACCGCAGGACTTCGACCGGGTGCTGGTGGCGGTCGGACGCACGGCCAACGGCAACCTGATCGACGCGGCCTCGGCGGGGGTGATGGTGGATGCGCGCGGCACCATTGCGGTCGACAAACAGATGCGCACCAACGTCCCGCATATTTTTGCGATCGGCGACATTGCCGGACCGCCGATGCTCGCCCACAAGGCCACTCACGAGGCCAAGGTTGCCGCCGAGGTGGCCGCCGGGCACAAGGCCTCGTTCGATGTCCGCTGCGTTCCGTCAGTGGCCTACACCGATCCGGAAATCGCCTGGGTCGGTCTCACCGAGACCGAGGCGAAAGCGCGCGGCATCGCCTATGGCAAAGGCGTGTTCCCGTGGGCGGCCAGCGGCCGCTCGCTCGCGCTCGGTCGCGACGAGGGCTTCACGAAACTGCTGTTCGACAAGCAGACGGGGCGCGTGATGGGAGGCGGTATCGTCGGCAGCAACGCCGGTGAGTTGATCGCCGAGGTCGGTCTCGCGATCGAGATGGGCGCTGATGCGGCCGACATCGGTCTGACCGTCCACGCCCATCCGACGCTGTCGGAGACGGTCGCCATGGCCGCGGAAGCCTTCGAAGGCACGCTGACCGACCTGTACCTCCCGAAGCGCTGAGTACTCAGCGCCGCAGGGCGGCGCGGGCGTGGGCGAGGTATCGTTGCTCGTCCGGTGCGCCCCCGGCGCGCTGGGCCTCCCATAAGGTTTGACCGAGGGCCTCCATCAACAGGTGTTCGGCGTCGTGAGGATCATGCTGCAGTGCCACCGCGCGCTGATGGATGGCGCGAACGCCGGGCGGGCGGTCGATCGCGAGTTGTTCGCGAACTGCCATGTGCAACCCCATGTGCAGGAAAGGATTCTCTCGGCCGCCGTCGCCGCCGGCATCGACCGCGAGGGTGGCTTCGAGGTCGGCGAGGATGGCGTGATATTCGGGATGCATCGCAATCACGTCGACGATCATCGTCTCCAGCGGGGTGAGCGGTGCGGCGGCACGGGCCTTGGACCAAGCCTCGGCATAGGCTTTGCGCAGCTGCTCGCGGGAATAATCACCGATCGCCATCAATCGTCCTGCCGCCGGATCTTGCCGCGGAACTCACACAGATCCTGGATGATACAGCCCGCGCAGTCGGGGTTGCGCGCCTTGCACACGTAACGGCCGTGCAGGAGCAGCCAGTGATGGGCGTCGCACCGATATTCTTCGGCCACGACCCGCATCAGCTTGTCTTCGACCGCGCGCGGTGTCTTGCCCGGCGCGAGGCCGGTGCGGTTGGCGACCCGGAATATATGCGTGTCGACCGCGATCACGGGTTGCGCGAACGCGCTGTTCAGGACGACGTTCGCGGTTTTGCGGCCGACGCCGGGGAGTGCCTCGAGCTCATCGCGCGTGTGCGGCACCGCGCCGGCATGCCGTTCGACCAGCATCCGGCAGGTCTCGATGATGTGCTTCGCCTTGCTGTTGTATAGACCGATGGTGCGGATGTACGGCGACAGGCCGCGCACGCCGAGCGCGAGCATCGCCCGTGGCGTGGCGGCATCGGCGAACAGGCGGGCGGTGGCCTTGTTGACGCTCTTGTCCGTCGCCTGCGCTGACAGGATGACCGCGATGAGCAGTTCAAAGGGCGTCCGGTAATTCAGTTCGGATCGCGGCGATGGATTCGCGGCCTGGAGTCTTGCGAATATCGCCCGTCGCTTCGCGTCGTTCACCGCAGCTCCCGGTTCAAGGCGCGTCGGTCGGGCCATGCCGCGCGAGCGCCTTCTTTTCCGCGATTTCGTGCGCACGCTCGCGCAGGCGCGCCTCAAACCTCGCGCCGTGGGCGGCGAAACGGGCGCGATTGAGCGTGGCATCGTTGCGCGCGGTGTCCGGTGCCGGACGCATCTCGATGCAGTCGACCGGACACGGCGCGATGCATAGCTCGCAGCCGGTGCAAAGCTCGGCGAGCACCGTGTGCACATGCCGCGCGGCGCCGATGATCGCGTCGACGGGGCAGGGTGGCAGGCATTTCGCACAGCCGATGCAACGTGGCTCGTCGATGAACGCAACTCTTGGCGGGCTCTCGGTGCCGCAGTCCGGATCCAGCGCCAGCGCTTCTTGCCCGAGAAGCCGGGCGAGAGCCGCGATCGTCTCGTTCCCCCCCGGCGGACAGCGGTTGATGCGGGCCAGGCCCGCCGCGATCGCCGCGGCGTACGGGGCGCAGCCCGTGTAGCCGCAGCGGGTGCACTGGGTTTGCGGCAGCAGTGCATCGATCGCGACGGCGAGTTCGTCCCCGGACCCGCCGCTCATGTCATTTGATGCGCATGCCCGGTGCGGCGCCTGCATCGGGAGACAGGAGGAACAGATCGCCGCCGCCGCCGCCGGCGGCGAGGAGCATGCCCTCGGACACGCCGAATCGCATCTTACGGGGTGCGAGATTCGCGACGACCACGGTCAGACGTCCGCTGAGCGTCGCCGGGTCGTACGCGCTGCGGATGCCGGCGAAGATCTGCCGTTCGCCGAGTTCGCCCAGATCGACGCGCAGCCTGAGGAGCTTGTCCGCTCCCTCGACGTACTCGGCGTGCACGATCAGCGCGACCCGCAGGTCCACCCGTGCGAATTCCTCGATCGAAAGCGGCGCGGCCGCCGGGGTGCCCGCTGCGGCGGGGGCGGCCTTTGCGGTTGCGATGGGCGCGGGTTCCGGCGCGGTGCCGACCAGGCGGGCGACCGCGGCTGGATCGAGCCGTGAGGCGAGCGCGGCATAGGCCTTAATCGGTTGACCGAGCAGCGGTGTCGATGCCGACTCCCAGTTCCAGGCCGTCTCGCCGAAGAATCGCTCCGCCTTCGCGGCCATCGCCGGAAGAACCGGTTTCAGGTAGATCATGAGCGTCCGGAACAGGTTCAATCCCTGGGTGCAGACGCCGCGCACTTCCTCACCCGTCCCCTCCTGCTTGGCGAGGGCCCAGGGCTTGCGCTGGTCGATGTATTGGTTGGCCCGATCCGCAAGGCCCATCACCTCACGCATCGCCGCCGCATAGTCGTGCCCCTCGTAGGCCGCGGCGATCGCATCGGCGGCCGCCGTGAACTGTGCGAACAAGCCGGGTTCCGGCAGTGCGCCGGCAAGCCGTCCACCGTCGGTCTTGGCGATGAAACCGGCGCAGCGGCTGGCGATGTTGACGAGCTTGCCGACGATATCTGAATTAAGGCGCGCAGCGAAGTCACCCAAATTCATGTCCAGATCGTCGATGCCGGGACCGAGTTTCGCCGCGAAGTAGTAACGCAGGTATTCGGCCGGGAAGGCGTCGAGATAGCTGCGCGCCGTGATGAATGTGCCGCGGGACTTCGACATTTTCTGACCGTTGATGGTCACGAAGCCGTGCGCATGCACCGACGTGGGGCGGCGCATTCCAGCCCCCTCGAGCACCGCGGGCCAGAAGAGCGCATGGAAATACAGGATGTCCTTGCCGATGAAGTGATGCATCTCGGCGCCGCAGTCCGGAGCAAGGAAATCCTCGAAGCGTATGCCGGTCCGGGCGCACAGCTGTGTCAAGCTGCCGAGATAGCCGATCGGCGCATCGAACCACACATAGAAGTATTTGCCGGGTGCGTCCGGAATTTCGAAACCGAAGTAGGGTGCATCGCGCGAGATGTCCCAGTCCTTGAGTCCTTGCGAGAACCACTCCTCCAGCTTGTGCGCGACGCTCGGTTGTACCGCGCCGCCGGCCATCCAGGTCTTCAGGCTCTCCTCGAAGGCGCTCAGCCTGAAGAAATAGTGCTCCGAGTCGCGCTCGACCGGCGCGGTGCCGCTGACCACCGAAATCGGATCTTTCAGGTCGGCCGGCGAGTACGTGGCGCCGCAGGCCTCGCAGCTGTCGCCGTACTGATCGGCCGTGCCGCAGTTCGGGCACGTGCCCTTCACGTAGCGGTCCGGCAGGAACATGTTGGCGCTTGAATCGTAAGCCTGGCGGATCACGCGCTTCTCGATGTATCCGCTCGAACGCAGCGCGAGATACATCTGCCGGCAGACGGACTCGTTTTCGCGCGAGTCGGTCGACCCGAAGTTATCGAGCGAGATCAGCATGTCGGCGAGGTCGCGAGCATGCTCGGCGTGGACTCCCGCGATCAGCGCCTCCGGCGTCACGCCCTCGGTCCGTGCCTTCAGCATGATCGGCGTGCCGTGGGTGTCGTCGGCGCATACGTAGTGGCATTCGTGGCCGCGCAGGCGCTGGAAGCGCGCCCAGATGTCGGTCTGCACCGCCTCGAGCACGTAGCCCAGGTGGATCGGACCGTTGGCGTATGGCAGGGCGCTGGTGACGAGAATGCGGCGTTTTGCGGTCATGGCCCGCAATTATGCCATGCGCGGCATCCCGCGGCGTTCCCGGCGACTCAGGAAGCTTCCCGGTACTGCTCGAAGCGGCTCTTGTTGATCGCCTTCTTGAAGGCGTCCCGGCCGGTGATCAGCCGTTGTTCGAGCAGTTGCTGGATGGCCGAGTCCATCGTACGCATGCCGAACGAGGCGCCGCTCTGCATCGCGTTCTCCAGTTGGTCCATCTTGCCCTGGCGGATGAGGTTCGCCACGGCCGGCGTGTTGACGAGAATCTCCAGAGCGGCGATGCGCCCCTGCTTGTCGGCGCGCGCAATCAACTGTTGCGACACGACTCCCCGCAGGCTGGTCGAGAGCATCGTGCGCACGTGTGGCTGTTTGTCGGCGGGAAAGACGTTGACCATGCGGTCGACCGTTGCCGCGGCGCCGTTGGTGTGCAGCGTGCCCATCACGAGGATGCCCATTTCCGCCGCGGTGACCGCGATGCCCATCGTCTCCAGGTCGCGCAACTCGCCGACGAGGATCACGTCCGGATCTTCGCGCAGGGCCGAGTGCAGAGCGGCCGCGAACGACGGGGCGTGCACGCCGATCTCGCGCTGGCTGATCAAGCAGTTCTTGCGCTGATGCACGAACTCGATCGGGTCCTCGATCGTCAGGATGTGACCCCTGGTGCGGGTGTTCAAGTCATCGATCATCGAGGCGAGTGTCGTCGACTTCCCGGAACCGGTCTTGCCCGTCACCAGGATCAGCCCGTTGTTGGCCTGGCTGAGCGTGCGCACCGCCGGCGGCAGATCCAGTTCGTCCATCGTGCGCGCGGTCGACGGAATCGCGCGGAAAACCGCCCCCATGCCGTTGAGTTGACGCATGACGTTGACGCGAAAGCGCGCCACGCCCGGGATGCTGTACGCGAAGTCGGTGCCGTCCTTCGCTTCGAAACGCTGGGCGGCGATCTTCGGCATGATCTCGAACAAGGCGCCCTTGACGAACTCCGCATCGAGCGGCTGCGGGTCGAGCGATTGCAGTTCGCCATACAGGCGGATGCGGGCTGGGTCGCCGGCGATGAAATGCAGATCCGAGCCGCTCTTCTCCAGAACGCGGGTCAGGTAGCTGTCGATCGTGGCCACGTGAGTCTCAGCCGCCCGCCGCCGGCTCGGGCGCGCGAAGACCCACGGCATCGGTCGTGAAGCGCTGGAATTGGCGCTTGTCGAGTGCGTAGCCATAGGCGTCGTCGGGGTCGACTTCCTTGGCGTTGATGGCCGCGAGCAGCGCCTGGTCCATCAACTGCATGCCGTAGTCCTTGCCCATCTGCAGCTGGCTCGGGATCTGGTGGCTCTGCTCGGTCATGATCAGCTTGGCGATCGCCTTCGTGACCACCATGACCTCGCAAATCGCACGGCGGGCGCGCTGGTCCGGGCTCTTCACCAGCACCTGGGTGATCACCGCGATCAGGCTCTGCGAGAGGAAACTCTTCGTTTGTTCGCGCTCGTCGGTCGGCAGCGCGTCGATGACGCGGTCGATGGTCTTGGTCGCGCTGGTCGTATGCAGCGTGCCGAGGACGAGATGGCCCGTTTCCGCGGCGGTCATCGCCATCGAGATCGTTTCTGCATCGCGCAGCTCGCCGACCAGGATCACGTCCGGATCCTCACGCATCGCCGCCCGCACGCCCTCGGCGAACGACGGCAGGTGCGTGCCGAGCTCCCGCTGGATGACCTGGCTGGTCTTGCTGCGATGGACGAACTCGACCGGATCCTCGAGGCTGATGATGTTCAGCGCGCGGGTCGAATTCAGGTGATCGATCATCGCCGCGAGCGTCGTCGATTTGCCCGTGCCGGTCGAGCCGGTCACGAGGATCATTCCCTGGTGGTGGTCGCACAGCTTGCGCACGATCGGCGGCAGGCCGAGCTGGTCGATGCTCGGCATGCTCGTCGGGATGGAGCGGAAGGCGGCGCCGATGCCGGTTTCCTTGCGGAACACGTTGACGCGGAACCGGCCCCCTTCCGCGGACACATACGAGAAGTCCAGGTCGTGGCCGCCCTGCAGTTGCGAGCGTTGCGTCTGCGTCAGAACCTCGGTGATGTAGGCCTCCAGTTCGGCCTCGCCCAGGTTGCGGAACTTGATCGGCATGAGGTCGCCGTGCATGCGCAGCATGGGCGGTACGCCGACCGCCAAATGCAGGTCGGAGCAACCCTGCGCCAGGCCGAGCTTCAAGAACGCGTCGATTCTCGCCATAGACCCCGTAGGCTACAGACAACGGCGCGGTTTTTCGAGTCTCATGCCGTGATCTGCCGCCAAAACGTGAGCCCGGTCATGCCACAACGGTCCCGGCGGCCGCTCAGAGCGAGTGTTCCAGCGCGGCGCGCAGTTCGTCCATCGTCTGTACCCGCTTGTTCTTGTCGAGGGCCATGCATTTGAGGACCAGTTCGTTCAATTCGCGCGGCAGCTCCTTGTTCAGCTCGATCGGCGGTCGCGCCTTGCCCTGGACGTGCTGGTACATCACGGACATGTGGTCGCCGCGGCTGTAGGGCGGCACTCCCGTGAGCATCTCGTAGAGGATGACGCCGAGACTGTAGATGTCGGCGCGGACGTCGACCTTCTTGCCGAGAATCTGCTCCGGCGCCATGTACTTCGGCGAGCCGATCACGTATCCGGTCTTCGTCAGCTGCGTGTCGCCCTGGCTCTGCGCGGCGGCGACGCCGAAGTCGACGATCTTCAGGAGGCCCTCGGCGTCGATCAGCAGGTTGGCCGGCTTCAAGTCCCGATGGACGATGCCGACCTGGTGGGCGACGGCCATGCCGGTGGCGATGTCGATGCCGAATTGGACCGCGCGCTTCAGCGGCATCGGCTTTTCGTTGACGATTTCCGCGCCGAGCGTGTGCGATGGGAAGTACTCCATCGAGATCGCGTAGTTGCCGCGGATGTAAAGGAAGTCATAGATGCGGATGACGTTTTTGTGCGTGATCTTGCGGCTGTAGCGCAGTTCATGCACGAAGCGTTTCATCATTTCCTCGTCCGTGGAGACGTTCGGGTTGAGGAACTTGAGGATCAGCCGTTCCTCGACGACCGTGTCCTCCATCAACAGCACGGTGCCGAATGCGCCCTTGCCGATCTTCTCGATGTACTTGTAGCGGCCCTCGACGATGTCCCCGGGAGTCAGGGTTGCGATGTCGAGGCGCGAGGATTGCATCTCCTGTTCCCTGACGATGCTCGAGATCTCCTGGTTCTCGATGAGCAGAGTGCGGGTCTGCTCCTGCATTTTCGCGGCCCGCTGGTTGGCGGCGATCTGTTGGGTCGAGAAGCGATTGTCGAGCTCTTGTAGCGCCCGTTCCGCCGCGCCGGTTATGGTCGCTTCGCCGGAGTTGGCGGCCGCGTGCAGGCGCACACGGATCGTGTTGGCTCGCCGCTCGTCGGCGAGTTTGGCGAGGGCCGCGATCGCCTCGATCTTGATCTGCGGCTCGCTCCGCTGCAGCATCGGCAGCAGCTGCTCGATATTCTTCTGGTCGCCGACCTTGCCGAGCGCGCGTATCACGGTCGGCAGGCTCTTGGGCTCGCCGTTGCCGAGCATTTCGAGGAGCCGCGGCACGGCCTTGGTGCTGCCGATCTCGGCGAGCGCGTCGATCGCGCGTTCGCTGACCCACCAATCCCGGTCCCGCGTCGCCTCGATCAGCTGTGCGACCGCGCGTTCGTCCTTGGTCTGGTTGAGGATCTCGATCGCCGCGCGACGGATGTCCTGGTTGTCGTCCTTCACCAGTTCCAGCACGGCCTCGACGACGCGCGGGCCGCCGATCTTGCCGAGCGCGTCCGCGGCGCGTGTGCGCACCCACCAGTCGCTGTCGGCGATCACCTCGAGAAGGTGCTTCACGGACTTCGAGGTGCCGATCTCGTTCAGCACTTCGACCGCGGCGCGACGCGCGTACTCGTTCTCATCTTTGAGCACGTCGATGAGGTATTTGATCGTCTCCGGATGGTTGGCACGAACCACCAGGTCGACCGCCTTGTTCTGAACGTCGATCTCCGGGTCGCGCAGCATGCCGCAGACCGTGGCAACATCGAGCGGCCCGTCCATCCGCGACAGCGCCGTCAATGCCGCCGTGCGCACGAACTTGCTCGGGTCTTTCAGCTGATGTTGCAGCGCCAGCTGCACCTTCGGGACGTTGAAATTGGCGAGCACGTTGATGATGTGCACCCGCACCCCCGGGTCCTTGCCCTCGACCCGTGCGAGCAACTCATCGATCGAACCGGCGTCGGCAACCTCGCCGATGATCTTGAACACGCCGCCGCGGTCGCTCGATTCGAGCGCGTAGGCGGCGTTCAACAGGTCGCGGACCGAGAACCGCGCCTTCTGGGCCGCGATCACGTCGAGGATCGCCTGTTTCGGCATGTTCGGCTTCGAAAGCGCGTCGAGCAGCACGTTCGGCGGGTACCCGCGGCTCGAGGACAGCGCCCAGCCGATGCCGGCAACGGCACGGTTGTTCGCCTCCGTCATCGCCTTCAGCACGAGCGGTGCGGTCTTCGCGTCGAGCAACTGCGAGAGCGCATCGACGTACGCCAGCGTTTCTTGTTTGTCCGCGTTGCCCAAGGCCTCGATGAGCGGCGCGATTGCGTTGCTGCCGAGCGAGACGAGTTTGGCGAGCGCCTTCTGCGCCACGGGGCCGGAGGGGTTGCCACTCGACCTGACGTCGGCGATCAGCCGGTCGGCGCGATAATTGGCGAATAAACTCATGCGTGGATTCGTGCCTGCAATGAAATATTATGCCATATCTGCGGCATCCAGCCGCTTCCTGAGATAGAATCGCGGGCCATCATGAATGCAGCCTCCGCCGCACAAGACGCCGTTCAAAAGCGGCTCGCAAGCTATCTGGACCCCTACTCGGGCCGTACGCTCGAGGAGGCCAAGGCGATCGTTTCGGTGTCGGTCGACGGTGCGCTGATTCGGGTCGAACTGCGTTTGGGCTTTCCTTGCGCCGATTACGCCGCTGAATTGACGCCTGCACTCCTTGACCACCTCGCGCCGGTGCTCGGCGGCGCGGGTCTCGAATTGACGCTGCGCGCCGACATCACGGCGCACGCGGTCCAGAAAACCTTGAAGCCGCTGCAAGGCGTCAAGAATATCGTGGCGGTGGCTTCTGGCAAGGGGGGGGT